>JAHEFU010000061.1 GCA_024645305.1 Planctomycetales bacterium | reverse complement strand
GCAAGTGCCAGCTCATGGTCCAGTGCGATGCGGCTGTCATTCACATGCAGCAGCAGCGGATTACTGGCCTTGATCACCTTAAGGTCTACACCTTCCAGTACTCCAAGTTCACGCAGGCGCAGTGTTCCAGATACCTGAGAATCAATCTCAGTTATCATGACAATATCTCCACTGCGGCAGTCACTGAGTTTCATTGAAGTTTCCACGACACATAGAGAATAGCGTGTCTGGAAGTAAGAATTCTAGGACTGGCCAATCTCTTAGTCAAGCATGATTGCAGCTCTACATTCCAGGGACGGCTCAGGCATAACGGGCAGGAAACAATTATGGAATGTTACCCTGCAAAACAGAATTATTCAGGGCAAAAGGAACACTTTTGTGGACAAGGTCGTCTAAAGACATGGCTGAACTGATAAAACCATGCATCCTGCGCCCCTTCACATTGAACTGTTTCCTGATTTTTAGGGCTTAGTGTTGCTTTTGTATACCTGCCGGTTCTGCCATACTTTAGACAGTTCACATGAATATAAGCATTGATAAGGATAGTCGCGAACCGGTCTATGAGCAGATCCGGCGTCAGGTAACGGAGCTGGTCAATGATGGCCTGCTGTCTGCCGGGCAGAAGATCCCCAGTGTACGGGACCTGGCGAAGCAGCTGGGAGTCTCCGTCAAGACTGTCTACAGCGCATATGAAGGCCTGGCTGCGGAGAAGATCATTGAGTCGCGCCATGGCAGCGGCACCTACATCACCGACCACCCCGATGTGGTCAGCGGGCAGAACCTGCGGACCCGCGAAGAGATGGGAGGCAGCCTGGACGAGATCCCGCCGATGCGCTGGGAACCGTACTTCCTGCAGACGGGCTTCTTTACTATGCCTCCGTACCACGCTGGGACTGACAAGTTTATCAAGATGTCGAAGGGATCCCCAGATCCCGCACTGTTTCCTTTCGACCGCATAAAGCAGGTAGCCACAACTATGCTCTGGTATCCAAAGGAATTCTTCTTTGATATCGGACATCCCCAGGGTTTTCAACCACTGGTGGAGTATCTCGAAAAGGAAATGGCCCTGGAAGGCGTTCCGATGGCCGAAGGTGAGAACGACATCATCCTGACCGGCGGTTTTCAACGTGCACTCGCATTGGTACTGGACAGGATCATCAAGCCCGGTCAGATGGTCGCCATTGAATCGCCCACATACAGCGGCATTATGAACTTACTAATGGCAAAAGAGATCGGATATGTATCCATTCCGATGGACAAAAATGGCATGGATACCGACTACCTGGCAGGAGTCCTGAACCAGGGAGAAGTCCGGGCAATCATCACGATACCGACTTTCCACAATCCGACGGGTATAACAATGTCGCAGAGCAGGCGCGAGCATCTGCTGCGGCTGGCTGCACGGCACCGAGTGCCTATTGTTGAAGATGACTGGGGACGGCAGCTTAGATATGAAGGCAAGGCATCACCTCCGCTCAAGGCCATGGATACAGGTGGCTATGTGATTCACATAGGCACCTTCAGCAAGTGCTTCCTGCCCGGCCTGCGGATCGGCTGGATCACCTCGCCAGCGCCGCTAAGCGTTTCTCTTGTCAGGGCCAAGGCAGGATCTGACTCTGGTGACAGCTTTTTCAATCAGGCTCTGCTTCACGAAATAATTGTCAAGGGACATTTCAGCAGACATTTACGGAAAACCCTGAGGGAGTACAAGAAGCGCCGAGACGTATTGTGCACTGTCTTGAAGGAAAAGATGCCCACGGGGTGTTCATTTCATAAGCCACGTGGTGGATTTTATGTTTGGCTGGAGTTGCCGCACAATATCAAGTCACTTCCGCTGCTCACCCTGGCCCGACGGGCAGGCATGGAATTCCTGCCGTCATCGTTTTGCATGCCGGACAGGAAGGATGTACCAGCCCTGAGGCTGTCATTCAGCAGGACATCGGTTGAAGATATTGAGGAAGGCGTGGGGATCCTCTGCAAGGTGATCCAGGATTGCATTGACAATCCTGATCTGCTGAGCAGCGGAGCGCATTCCTATGAGGATCTATACAAATGAGGCTGAAATTTACAATTACACTGGTGGGAGTGCTGCTGGCCATGGCAGCCTGCCGCGGTTCCGGCCCGCCGCTGGAGGATTCCGCGCTGCGTATCACTGCCCTTTACGGCAGTGACAGTTCATCTATTGGCATTCAGACTGCCGGAGATGTCATCACCCTGCACAGCCCGGACGTGGCCGAAAGTGGTCTGTTCCTCCTGCTGGAAAGCGCTGGGGTGTCAGCGCTGGAGCTTGTATCCGGAAATGCGAACAGCAACCTGCTGTTCATGGAAGTGGCTACCAGTCAGGGTACTGAACTGGGTGCCGTGCCCATTGATCCAGCCGGTTCACGCGAGCTGACAGTGTCATTCAGGACGGGTGCCCCGGTTCCACTGCGCCGCGCCAGCCTGTTCGAGGACCCCTACCGCGTGGACGAAATCGTGGTCGTCCCCTCCCCGCTTGACAACTATGTCTCCCTCAACTGGGTCGAGAAGAACATCGGGGACTATGACTTCAACGGTGAAGTCAATGCCGCGGACCTGATTCCGCTCAGCCTGAACCTCGGGCAAAGCGGCTTCCGTAACAGTGCCGCAGCCAATGCCACTCCGCTGTTCTACATAGACGGAGACGAAAACAATGAAATCAACCTGGCGGACATCGTACCGATTGCCAGGTATTTCCACAACAGCATCAGGGGATACTTCATCTACAAAAATGACGAGGCTGTCACACTGGAAGGTGAGAGTACGCCCGCTTTCTTCTCGCGTGATCCAGAGAATGAGTGGATAATCAACGACGCTCCCGTGTTCTTCCAGGTCAGTGTGGAAGGCAGTTTCGAGGACCAGTACAAACTCCTGCCTGTTGATGCCCATGACACCCCCCAGAGCCAGTCAGTTGTGTTTGATGGCGTGGAACTGCAGGCAGTTCTCACGCCCCATCCCGCCCTGCTGGATGATCCCCCAACCCTCTTTGACCTGAGTGGCAATGGAGTCACCATCCTGGATGAGACTGAGGAAAACAGCCCTGGCTACTTCTGCGTGATGCGTGTGATTGAACCTGGTGACATTGTCAATGGCATCGGTGATCCGCCTGACATGCTGGACCCGGCGTTCTGGAACAGAGTGCCGCAGAGTGCTGACGAAGGTGCCCGTGAAGGCGGTGCGGGATATCGCTTCGACAAACTCACGCGGCCGGACATTTCAGCCGGCCATGCACTGCCATATCTGCTGGAGATCCTCGTGGCACCGACTGTCGACCTGCGTACCGGCGCCGCCCGCAGCTACATAGGTTCAAAGGTTCCAAACAGCTTCTACTACCGCCTGGCCGTACCGGTATTCATTCCGCCAGGCCACCGCTCGCTGCAGGCTGAGCTGGTGCTTGACATCGTGCCTGCTGCAGAGGGTCCGGGCTATGACGTTGTCATGTACAACCACCAGTTCGAGAACGGTGATGAATTTGACAACAGTGTAATCAAGCTGGCATTCAGTCCTGATGATCCTGACAGCGGAATTGTCTGCCGTGTCTTCGATCCGGCTCCCGGTAAGCGCTATCTGGCATCGGACTTCCAGTACAGCCCGAAGTTCACTGATTACAATGCCGATGGCATCAGTGACCAGCTGCAGCGGCGCATGATCAGCCTGGCAGACGGACAGTACTACAGCCTCGAGCCCTTCCCGCTCAGGCTCAGGGGTGAACCGCTGACTTATGATCCGCTCGCGGGCACACTGGACCTGCTTTATGTGGACAAGATCCTGGATAGCGGACTAGAGGTGTTCTATGCCGGTCAGGCCCGGATGCAGCTCAGCGAAATGAGCCGCCTGACCTGGATCATCCATGACGATGCTGGTGATCATCTGGTGCAGGTCGATCCCAGCCTGCTGCAGGGCCTGTCAAGTAATGCCACTGTACTGCTGGATGTCAGCCTGCACGACGGTCCCTCACTGACCTCCACGGGTCTTAAACCCCTGTACTGGGTTGACCAGCAGACCATTACCCTCGACCTGACAAGTACAAAATAAAGGTAACACTTCCAGCTGCAGAGGCGGCTGAGGTGTCCCTTTTGCGGAGTGCGCCTTGGTGATAGAATTCTCTCATTAGCGAATTCGTGTCGCGGGAGCGGTGGATGAAGCAGCTTACAGCCCAGGGAGCACTGGCAGTCGTGGGACTGTGTATTGCTCTGCTGCTCCCCGGCGTACTGCATAGCCAGGAGGAACAGGAACCTCCATTGATGGACTGGGTTGGCGAAAGCCCCCACTGGGAACCGGGCCAGGAATTCAGCGCAGTCGTCGGATCGACATGGATCGGATCCCGGGAATGTCTCTACTGCCACGAGGAGTACAAGCTTGACTTCCTCTCCACGGCGCATGCCCGCTCACTGCACAAGGCCGAGATCAGCCTGGACCGCCAGGGCTGCGAAGCCTGCCACGGTGCCGGCGGAGGCCACCAGATGCTGCGCAGCCGGGGGGCGATCTTCGCCTTTGACTGGGAGGATCCGGAGCATGAGACCGGCATCTGCCTGCGTTGCCATGAATGGCTGACGACCAGCCGTGAGTGGGAGCGCACCTCGCATGCCAGAGCCTCCCTGCGTTGCAGTGACTGCCATGACCCGCACCAGAGCCACGACAGCGGGATGCGCTTTCTGCTGCTGGCTGACGTGAATGAACTGTGCATCAGCTGCCATATGACAACCGCTGAGGACTTCCGCGGATTCAGCCACCACCCCGTGCAGGTTGATCCGGCCAATGAACCGGACGGCGGAGTGCTGAACTGCACCGACTGCCATGAAGTACACAGTGGCCACGGCCCGGCAATGCTGACCCAGCGCAAGATCAAGAACCTCTGCCTGAGTTGCCATATTGACAAGGGTGGCCCCTTCAAGTTCAGCCATATGTCCGTGGATGATGCCCTGGGAGAAAGCTGCATGAACTGCCATGCGGCACATGGCACCGGCAACCCTGCCCTGACCCTGATGGACGGCCGCTCTCTGTGCCTGCAATGCCACACCGAGAGATCAGAGCACAATTCCCCAAGCACATGCTGGACCACAGGCTGCCACCATGCCATGCACGGCAGTAACAACGATCCCTTCCTGAGATTCTGATGCCATGACCACTCAAATCTCCTCAGTCTGGATATTCGTGCTCGGCATTGCCATCCTGCTCCTGCCGCATGCTGCGCATGCCGGGCAGGTACAGATCTACATCAACGGCTGCCCGACCACCTTTGAAGTGCCGGATGACCTTGAAATGTACGAACTGGAGCCAGTGCTGATCCTGGAGGACAACCGCGAACTGCTGAAGGAGTACTGCCTGCAATGCCCCCAGGAAGCCGTGATCGGAATTGGCAACCAGGCCTGGGACCGAGATCTGGCTGACCCGGACTATTTCGGTGAACGTGGGATCCAGCCCTACATCCGCGACATCCGCTACCGGGACTACCTGAGCAGTGAGGAATGGAACAGCGCCTGGGGCGACCTCAGCTATCCTGGCCGCATGCGGCTTGACCTGGACCACAGCGGGCCAGGCTGGAGTCTTGACGGCACATTCATGAACTTTGAAAGTGTCGGCTCGGGCCCGGATGGCCTGTCAGAAGAGGAATTGGTTGTCAGCGGTCACAAGGAGCGCAGCCAGTTCGACATGAAGCTGCGCAGCGGCGGCATGAATGGCGGTACGCAGTTCCTCACTGCGCAGTGGTACAAGGTCTCAGCCGATGAAATGCCCTATCAGGTTGTCGATGTCGAGCACCTGCGGATCGGCACGGGCTTTCGGATGGTGGAATGCCCCGGAATGCTGCAGGCAGAGGTGTTCAGTGGCTACTACAAATCTGACCGCCAGGCGATGGACAATACTTATTCCGGTGTGAGTGCGGATGGCAGTCTCTACCTGGGTGAGCGCGCGGCGCTGGATGCCAGCAGCAGCACGACTTCCTTCGATGCAAAGCTGCAAAATGGCAACGCGCAGAGATCAGATGCCGACGCTGCACTGAGCTACCGGCTGAACGACGACCTGCTACTCAGTGCGGGTGTCAGTGCCTACAGCGATACAAGTGACATTTCCGCGGTGTCGGATGCCCGCCAGTACAGCGAGCGGGCTCTGAGAATGGATTACCATCCCTCCAGCCGGACGGACATGAGCCTCAGCCTGAGTCGCCGTGAGGTGAACTACCAGCGCATGGGCTGGGAACTTGAGGATGTGTATGACCTAAACCTGCGGGATCCGGAGATTGACCGGGCTGATCTGGCTGAGTTCCGTGTGGCGGAGCAGGCAGATTATGACAGCCTGCGCTTCCGCAGCAACTTCCGCCTGGACAGCTGCAGCCGGTTGAGCGCGGACTTCCGGCTTGATGACTATGGATCCCTGCCGGATACCGGAGATGCCACGGCCCTGGCCCTGCGTCCCTCCTATCTGGCAAACGACAGGCAGTGGAGCAGCTTCTTCTATGAGCGCTACATGACCAATGGAGGACGCCTGGAAATGGTGGCCTCGGAATCCCGGCGCAGCAACGACATCCGTGACAGCCAGTACTGCTCCCGGCGCTATGCACTCAGCTATGGGGATGCTCTCAACAGCTGCAGCAGCTGGAGGGCCAGCCTCGGGCGGACCGAGACTGACCTCAGCGGTGCCGGGATTGATGTAGTCTGGGACAGCGCGACAACCATCTATGGACTGGATTTCAGTGGTCACGGTGCCTGGGCCCAATACCGGTTGAGCCTGGGACACCACGTACGGGATGGAGCCAGCAGCGGTGACTACAGCTCCCTGGGCCTGGAACTCGACCTGAATGATTCACCCCTGGTGCTGAACACATGGTGGCGGGAGCAGGAGGCCGGGAGACAGCCGCTGGCATTTAGCGGCGATGTTGGACTCTCCCTGGGGTGGCGCATTCAATTCTGAGCTGATTAGAGGTTAGAATAAGTTGAGCGACCAGGCGAGGAGGAGTATATGAAACGGATAGGAGTTGTTTTATCCGGCTGCGGAGTGTTTGACGGAACTGAGATTCATGAGGCTGTCGCTTCTTTGCTTGCCCTGTCACGTGCCGGTGCAAAATACACCTGCATGGCACCCAACATTCCACAGATGAACGTGATCAACCATTTCACTGGACAGGTGTCAGAGTCGGAATCCCGCAATGTGCTGGTTGAATCGTCACGAATTGCCCGAGGTGACATTCTCGATCTTGCAAATATATCAGTTAGCGAGTATGACGGATTCATGTTCCCGGGCGGATTCGGTGCTGCCAAGAACCTCTGTGACTTCGCCGTGTCTGGCAGCAACTGTGAAGTTGCGGATTCAGTCGAGAAACTCGTGCGCTCCGCACACGCCGCCGGGAAACCCATGGCGTTTGTGTGCATCAGCCCTGTGATCCTGGCGAAGATATTCGGCCAAAGCGGCGTTAAGATCACGATTGGCGATGACAAGGAAGCCAGCGCCGCGGTCACTGAAATGGGTGCTACCCACATCAACTGCCAGGTCAGGGAGATGGTGCTTGACGAGGAAAACCGCCTGATCTCCTCCCCGGCGTACATGAAGGCTGAAAACATCTCTGAGTTGTTTGACGACGTCACTGCCAGCGTCAATGCGCTGCTGGAAATGATCAGCCGGGTGGACAATGCTGCCAGCCAGGGATGAATCATCCGAGCCGAACCAGACGGCTCTTGACCAGTGAAGCCGATCAGCATCAAGCAACAGCTGCTGGGGGCAGTGGACTGGCAGGCTTGTGACGGGGGAATCGTTGTCATCAGCTGCAGCGGGGGTCTTGACTCCGTGGTGCTGGCCCATGCCCTGACAGACCTGCTGCGCTCAGGCTTCAGTGCCGACTGCTGGTCAGAGTCCGTGCCGCGCATCCTGCTGTGGCACCTGCGGCATGGGATGCGCCCGGATGACCACCTCGACGCTGAATTGGTCACGCGGCTGGCAGAGTCCCTGGATGTCAAGGTGATTGTGGACTCAGCGGATGTACCAGCCGAACGCCAGCCGGGAAAGGACAGCCTGGAAAGCGCCGCCCGCCGGATCCGCTACCGCAGGCTGGCCGCCCTGCTTGACAACCTGCCCGGCTCCGTGGCCTGCACTGCTCACCATGCGGCTGACAATTCGGAAACGATTCTGTTCAACCTGCTGCGGGGCACCGGTCCGGATGGTCTGCGTGGGATTTCGCCGGTTCTGGATGGACGGATCCACAGGCCGCTGCTGCACTGTGGAAAGCAGCAGATCAGGGAATATGCATTTGAGCATGAGCTGGAGTACCGTGAGGATCCAAGCAATGCGGGCCTGCAGTTCAGCCGCAACCGGATCAGGCAGAACGTGATTCCGGAACTCGAGAGGATCAATCCGGCTGCCATACGGCACATCAACCGCTTGCCGGGACTGCTCTCCGAGATGTCACGCCAGGCATCAGCTCAGCTGCAGCATTTCCCTGCCCACAGAATAGAAATGCAGCTGCCCCTGCTGGCATCACCCGGCCTGCCCTTCGGACTGGTGGAATGGCAGGCGCATGCGGG
Source organism: Planctomycetales bacterium (assembly GCA_024645305.1). Taxonomy (GTDB): domain Bacteria; phylum 4484-113; class 4484-113; order 4484-113; family JAFGCY01; genus JAHEFU01. The sequence continues at coordinate 4,984 of JAHEFU010000061.1, read as the reverse complement.
GGAGACGAACTACAGAGCGCAGCTGAAGCAATTCCTGCTGTCTCAAGGTTTCCCCATCAATCACCATATCCTGCAAATGCTCAATGAACTGCTGAACCTGCAGCGCGAATCGCTGGTGATTGCCAACTGGAAGTTCATTCTGCTGTCTTCCTCCAGTCTGTTTTATGCCAGTAGTGATACCGCGCCGGGTTCACAGGCTTCAGGCGCCACAACATTGAGTGTCCCTCCCCTGCAGTTGCAGCCCGCTGAACGGCTGTCCCTGATTGAGGTACTGCGTACCGGCAAGCGGATCGCTGATTTCAATGACTGGCTGCGGGAACTGGTTCGCAGGGAAGGTGGGCCTTCCACCTGCTGGAGCTGCCTCCTGCCGGCCACCGCTGCCGCCGGATACCACTTCCGCCTCCCCCGGGAGGCAGACCGCATCCGCCTGCCAAACGGAGACCGTCGCAAAGTTGGTGATGTATTCACGGACCACAGGATCCCGTTGTTTCTGCGGCGCTGCTGGGCATTGCTGGCTGATGCTGCGGATGAGCCTGTCTGGATCCCGGCCATCTGTGACAGTCAGCTGATGCACACTGAGGACAGCTGCCACACCTACGAGATCCACACAATCAGGCAATTACAATAGTCGCAGTGCCTGCCTACAGCACAACGGATAACATTGTTGCCCCAGCCACTGTGCCTGGCCGCAGTGCGATAGCCCTTCTGCGCATCAGCGGTCCACAGGCAATCAGCATCCTGTCCGCTCTGCTTCCGGAGGGACAGCAGGAATTTCCGCAGGCCGTGGCCAAGCTGGCAAGGCTGCAAATCGCGGATACCCGTACAACTCCTCAGGTGAACCTTGAGGAACAGGCTGTTGTCACCTGCTTCCACGCGCCCGCCAGTTACACGGGTGACAACCTCGTGGAGGTATCCGTGCATGGCAACCCCCTGCTGCTGGAGAGGCTGCTGCAGGTCGTCCTGCAGGCCGGGGCGAGACTGGCAGCTCCGGGTGAGTTCACCTTCCGGGCCTTTGTCAATGGCAAGCTCGACCTAGTACAGGCTGAGGCTGTGCATGAGTTGATCAACGCCGGCAGCAGTTCCGCCCTGCGCCTGGCCCAGAACGCTCTCGGCGGCTTGCCTACCAGCCGGGTAATAGAATGGCAACGTCGCCTCCTTGACCTGCTCAGCCACATTGAAACGATCCATGACTACGCCTCCGGCGACCTTGATGCCAGCATTGATGATGCAGACAGCTACAGCCCTGCCCATCTGAGCAACTTGCTGGCGGAAGTGACAGCCGAGATGGATAGCGCACTTGACGAAAGCCGCCGCAGTGCAGTCGTGCGCACTGGGCTTTCACTGGCCATCGTCGGACCACCAAATGTCGGCAAGAGCACGCTGTTCAATGCCCTGCTGGGTTACGACAGGGCGCTTGTGCACCACAGCCCCGGCACCACACGGGACTACCTCAGCGAATCCGTGGAATTCGGCGGTATCAGCTTCGTCCTGGTTGACACCGCCGGCCAGCGCAGCAGCACGGACGAGATTGAGTCCGCCGGAGTCAGTGCTGCCCAGCAATGGGAACAGAGTGCTGACCTGCTGGTGGTTGTGAACGCGGCAGACGGGGAACAACCCGTGGAAACCCCTCCCGGCACGTCTGTTGACCAGCGGCGGATTGTCGTGCGGACCCGCTGCGACCTCCTGCCGGACTGGCCTGCCCCTGAAGGGGGGCAGATTCCCGTCAGCGGGAAGAGTGGCCGCGGAATTGAGGAACTGCGCCAGGCCATCCTCCAACGCAGCGGACTGGACGGGGAAAACATGCTGTCCGGTTTCAACCGCCGCCAGGCTGCCCTGATCGCACAATCCAGGGCTTACCTGCAGCTGGCAATGGAAGCAATTGCAGCAGGCATGCCCGTGGATGCAGCTGCCCAGGACATCCATCTGGCCCGCGAAAGCCTGCTTGGAATCAACCAGCCCGGCAGCCGCCAGGATGTGATTGACAATATTTTCAGCAGTTTCTGCGTGGGCAAGTAGTTCATGCGTGACCGCAGCAAGGGAATCCTGTTTGCCCAGCTCAATGCCCTGTGCGCAGGTCTGCACTTCGCAGCCGGCGTGCTCCCGCTTTCCCAGATCAGCCGCCAGACTGACAGTGACATTTCCGCCGGGATCGTCATAGCTGCCATGTACTACCTTGTGGCTGCGCCGACAAACACCATCTGGTGGGGACTGACGAAACTGGGTGTGATCCCTGCGATCGGCCGCCAGCCGGATGAGGAGCGCAAGCGGATTGATGCCAGCGGGATAACCCTGAGCCTCGTGCACATCATTGCCTCCGCAGTCGGCATTGCATTCTTCTGGATGGGAATGCAGCATGCATCCACAGCCGTGGCCGCGGTGCTGAGCCGGCTGGAGATCCTGTTCGTGATCGTACTCGGCTTCGTTTTCCTGCGCGAGCGCTTCAGCCAGTGGCAGTGGCTCGGATTTGCCTGCACCCTCGCAGGCATCCTGCTTATCCGCAGCAACCCAATCAATGCTGACATGCGGGGGATCGCCCTCCTGCTGCTGAGTGCTACGAGCTTCGCTGTGGCACTGGTGGTGGGAAAGCTGGCAATGCAGCGCGTCTCAGTCCAGTGGCTGATGCTCGTCAGGTCCTGGATGATGGCCAGCGTGCTCTGCCTGGCCTGGTTCATGCTGTGGCCGCAGATACCAGCGTTGGATGGCAGTGGCTGGCTGTGGCTCGTGATCAGCGCCCTGGCGGGACCATTCCTGGCACGCAACAATTACATGCTGGCCGTATCGTACCTGCCGGCCAGCCAGGTAGTGCTGCTCAACCAGGCGCAGCCAATCTATGCAGCGCTGCTGGCCTTCATCCTGAGTGGCCAGGTGCCGGGGGCCATGGTCTACCTCGGCGGGCTGGCAATCATCATCGGCAACATCGTGATGATCATGGCACGGGACCGGATGAGCATGCAGGCTGCTGGCAGGAACTGATCCTCAGGCCAGGACAGCCCTGTCCCTTCCATTGCCAATCATTGTGATGATTGATCCGGCAGCGCCCACGATGAACAGGATGGGAAACACGATCAGTGCCATGATGAAGAAGAAGCCTTCCTCAGACGCGCCGAACCAGATTCCGACCAGGTAACTGACAACATTGTGCAGGATGATCGACACGGGTGTGCCGATCGTGGCGATTGCTGTCAGCAGCAGGAATCCCCTGCGCAGCCTGGCCAGATTACGGTCCCGGAGGACCATGATGAGTTCGGTCACACCAAGCACGACAAGGATGCCGATAATCGGAATGAAAGCCACTCCGGTTGCCTGCTTCAGGGAACGCGCTTCCATCGGCATGAAGGCAAAGACCAGGATCAGGGCATACAGCGCAATGATCAACCAGAATACGACCATTGTCGCCCGCAATGTGCTGTTAGCAGGTTTGTTCTCTGCCATAGTGCTTGTCCTGGCGCACTTGATTGGGAACCATTGCGGATAGCAAATGTCCCGGTACGCTGTGACTGCATCATACACTGGATCGTGAAATATCACGAATCCTGACTAATCAGCCGTCGGTTTCTCACCATAGTGCTTTTCGTACTGCTCCACCCAGTCCTCCGGTGGATTGCCATTATCAATCTTGATATGGCACTGCTTGTACTTCTTCCCGCTGCCGCAGTAGCACTTGGCATTGCGGCTGATCTTGGCCGCGGCGCGGCGTGTGGTCTCCACTTTCACGCGCTCGGCCACGGCTGTGCCACCGGATGAGGAGGTTGCCATGGGCTTGCTTTCACTGCGCACGTTGTAGGCGCTGCGCAGCTGCGGCTTCTGCTGCTCGGTATTGAGCCGCACAAGGAAGGTCTTGCGGATCACATCCAGCTGGATGGTCTCCTTGAGGTTCTCGAATTCGGCGAAGGCCTCCTGGGCATATACCACCACGGGATCCTGCTGTCCATAACCGCGCAGGGAGACACCGCTGCGCAATTCATCCAACAGGCTCAGATGGTCAATCCAGTGCTCATCAATCGCCTTGAGGGAGATCACGCGCTCGATCTCGCGCATGCTGTCAGCGCCTGCTTCGAAGGCCTTCTCTTCCACCTCTGCCGTACTGATATCCGGGTTGTTGCGCCGCAGGATGAATTCCCCGACTTCCTTCTGCTTCTCGTCGTAACGTGCCACGACCATGTCAAACAGCAGGTCCTTGACCTCCTGCGCACTCAGGCCGCTGAGTTTATCCACGCTCAGGTCGTACAGCGGGAAATTTGTCCTGGCATCCTGGAACACGCCGGCTTCGTCCAGTGCAGCATCCCGTCCGTGCACGACATTGTTGTCATCCACTACGCGGTCCACGGCACCCTTGATGAATTCCAGGGTCTGCTCCCGCAGGTCCCCGCCACTGAGGATGCGGTCGCGCTCGCCGTAGATCACGGTCCGCTGCTTGTTCATCACGTCGTCAAACTGCAGGATATGCTTGCGGGTTTCGAAGTGCCGGCCCTCGACCTTCTTCTGTGCATTCTCGATTGAGCGGGTCAGCATGCCGGACTCGATGGGCACATCCTCCTCGATCTTGAGCATGTCCATGAGCTGTTCCACACGTTCGCCGCCGTACATCTTCATCAGGTCATCCTGCAGCGAGAGGAAGAAGCGGGATTCCCCGGCGTCCCCCTGGCGCCCGCTGCGGCCGCGCAGCTGATTGTCAATCCGGCGCGACTCATGCCGCTCGGAGCCGATTACGTAGAGGCCGCCGGCATTGCGGACGTTTGCCGCCTCCTCGTCATGCTGGGGTTTCAGTTCCTTGACGATCGCCCGCAGTTCATCATCATGATCATCCGGGTTCTTGCCCTGCTTGAGCAGCAGCTCACGTGCGGCAAACTCCGCGTTGCCACCAAGCACGATGTCCGTACCGCGGCCCGCCATGTTGGTGGCGATGGTGACCGCACCCAACCTACCGGCCTGAGTCACGATATCCGCCTCGCGCTCGTGGTACTTGGCATTCAGAACGACGTGC
>JAHEFU010000254.1 GCA_024645305.1 Planctomycetales bacterium | reverse complement strand
CATAATGATGCGCCGGCAGCAGCACCTGCATGTCCACCCGCCGGCCATCCGACAGGTCCAGCAGTTCATCGCGCAGCGGGTCCAGCTCATCCACCGCCAGCTGTGTGCTGCCCGGCGTGACCACCACCAGCTCAGCTCCCGTACCGAGGCGGATACTGCGCCCCGCCGGGAATTCCTGCAGCGTGAACATCCCGCGCTGCTGCACGTAGCTCACCGTGGCCAGCGGGTCCTCCTTGCTGCCGGGATCCGCCGCGAAGACGCTCATCGTCAGCAATGCCGCGATTGCCAGTGTGGCCGTTGCCAGCAGCAGCCGCTGCCGGATACCGATCATCCTCATAACTCCCACCTCAGGCTTCGCCGCCCAGCGAATTCATGTCCTTCTCATCAGGTTTGCTGTCATCCGGGATGTAGTCCGGCCCCGGGTCCTCCGTGGCCAGTTCATCCTGTTTCTCCTGCGCCTCCTTCTCCCGGCGCACGCGTTGCAGCTCATCGAGCAGTTCCTGTTCGCGACTGTCCAGGTCAGTCCCCGCGGGCTCTGTGGCAATCCCCTCGAGGCTGCGGCTGCGCGCCCTGACCAGCAGGTAACCGTCCTGCATCTCCAGCTTGTCAACCTCGATGGCCACACGGAACTGCTGCAGGTCGACCACCGGCGTCAGGGTGCTGAAGGCCGCCTTGAGTTCCTTCACGCCGATCTCCGCACCGCCGAGCTGCAGCTCGTCCACTGACAACTTCAGGCGCGTCGTGCCATCGGCTACGATGCGGCCCGTGGCCCCGATGGCCACCTCGGCGAATGCCATGTCGAAGATCCCTTCGATCTTCACACTGCCGTCCGCCAGTTCGATCTGCACGTCGCGCAGGCCCTTCTTCGCCAGCTCACGGCCCCAGCGCTCCTTGAGGGCCGCCTCGCTGACCTTCAGCTCCAGCTCGCCGCTTTTCACTTCCTTCAGGCCGGCGCTGCCACTGAGCAGCACCTGGCTGATGTCGAAGCTGATCCCGCTGGCGCGGAACTGCAGGTCCTCGACGATCATCCCGTCCAGTTTGGCCTCGCTGGAGTCAACGTAGAAGCTGTCAACCTGGCCCTCCAGGGTGTCCAGCAGGCTGCCGCGGGCGATGACGACGGTCGAACTGGGGGGCAGCATGAACTCCCGGCGCACGCTGTCAGCCAGCTCCTCGTCCACCTGCGGCATCAGGAACCAGTTGAGCGCCACCGCCGCCAGCAGCACGAGTACCACCAGCACCAGCACGAAGTTCGCCAGTCTCTGGAAACAGCTCATCTAGTTGACCTGGATCTGCCAGTCATTGATATCGGCCTCGGCCACGGAATACACATTCGTATTGGCCTGGGGATTGATCTGCTCGTCAGTATAGAAATCAACCTCCATCCGCACCGCCACGGGATCATTGAGCTGGTCCAGCACGATCCCGAGCTGGTCGACGTTGTCAAGCAGGTTGATGCCGCGGTCGCAGGTGAAGAACTGCACGGTGAAGTCCTCCGGGCGCTGCTCCGCCAGGTCGTAGAACACGTTGGGGTCGATCGAAAGGGCGAAGGCGTTGTTGGTGAACTGCTGGCCCACCAGCCACTGCGTCGTTGAGCCGAGGATTTCCGGCAGGGTGTCGGTCCAGTAGCGCTCCGCCGTGGTGTAGTTGTTCTTGCCGAGCCCGTAGAAGATCGAGATCGAGCTGCCGCCCTCCTCCAGCGAGGTATGCGGCACGATCATCTCCTGCACCCCCAGGTCGTCAACGTCGCCGACCTCGATGCGCGTCGGCTGCAGGCCGGTCAGGTAGGTGATGATGTCATTCACCCAGGCGAACTGGGAGCTGATGCCGCCGGAGTCGGGCACGAAGCGCCCGCCCTCCTGGATGAACAGCGACTGGTCGAGGTTGTCAGGGTCACCGGTCACCAGCACGATGTCGGTATTGTTGTTGTTGCCGGTCTCATGCGCAATGCAGTAGGTCGGCACGTTGTTGCCCGTGCTGAAGCTCACGGGGTTGTCAGCCGTCACGCCGTCGGCATCCGTGATCCAGGTCCCGGCGCTGCCCGTGCCGTCGGCATTCTCCCAGCAGGCCACCACGTCATTGTTGGGGCCGAACATGTTGCCGATCCCCGCGCTGAAGCAGCGGCCCGGCACACTGAGTTCCTGGCGCAGGCTCAGGCTGCCGTCCACCGCCACGTCGAGTAAGCGGATGTTGCCGGCCGCCGCCGTGCCCTGCTCGGCCACCACGAGGCTGTCGGTCCCCTGGATGATCTGCCCGCTCTGCAGCGCTTCGGCGGTACCGCCCACGGTGAGCGGCGACTGCGCGCTGAAGGTCCCGTCGGCATTACCGAGGAGGATCGTCACCTGGCGCACCCCGCCGGTCTCGCTGAGCAGGGCGATGTCATCCACCGTGTCATTGTTGAATTCGTCCATGATGCTGTCGATGAGTGTGTCCACGCCCAGCGGCTGGTCCGCCAGGGCGGTGAACTCCGCATTGCCATTGCCCTGCAGCACGCGGATGAAGGGCGCGGTGGAGCCGTTGCCGGCATCGAGGATCGCCACGTCCGTGTTGCCGTCGGCATCGAGGTCGTAGTCATGGCAGCGCAGCGGCCGGATGCCCGTGCTGATCGTCTGCACCGGGCGGAAGTAGATCGGCTCGAGGATGTCCACCTGCGTGGCGATGCTGCGGATCAGCTGGGTCACCCCGCCGTCCGCGCAGGTCACCACGATGTCGCCGAAACCGTTGCCATCCGCGTCAAAGGTCGCGGTGCAGGTCGGGCCGTCTTCCGTGCCGATCACGGTCGGTCCCCGCGGGATCTGCTTGGTGAACAGCTCCGTGCTGCCGCTGGCCGGGTGGAAGCCCACATAGAGCTCCCAGTTCAGGGCGCGCAGTTCATTGGAGATCACGTCCAGCGGCCGGTCCACGGCGCTCGTGCTCGGGCTCTTGCTGAAGTTGAAGACGGTGTAGTACCAGTAGTCCCCGCTGAACTGGTTGCCGCGCACACTCCAGACGATACGTACCTCGTTCGGGTAGGGCACGATGTCCAGGCCGGTGTTGGCGTCATGGGCACAGCCGCCCAGCCAGAGGAGGGCCACTGCGGCCGCCAGGCCGAGGCTGCGGATGATCCGGTTTATATGCGGGAGCTGCATGTTGCGACTATTATAGTGATGGCCATACCTCATACATATGCAGAGAGTGCATCGGGGCGGTCTGTTCAATGTTAAACAGCTCACAGCGGGCGGGGCAGGGCGGCCGGCTGGCCTTCAGGGACTGGCTCACGCGGGTCTGCGGGCGCTCCGCGGCCACGGCAGCCGCCTATGAACGGGACAGCAGCGCCTTCCTGGACTGGGCCACTGGACAGGGCCTGGAGCCCGCCGCGGCGCTGACGAAGGCCCGGCTCGGGCTGTACCTGCTGGAGCGCATGGGTGAGAAGAAGCGCTGGTCCGGCGAGCAGCAGCAGCTGGGGGCCCGCTCGGCGGCGCGCCTCGTTTCAGCACTGCGGATGTACCAGGCCTGGCTGCGCTTCAACGGCGAGCTGCCGGCCGGGGCAGGGGAGGATTTCGACCCGCCGAAGTACAGCCGCCGCCTGCCGGACTACTACAACACCGCCGAGATGGAAACGCTGGTCACGGCCTGGGACGGCGATCCGGCCCCGCTGAGCCTGCGCAACTGCGCCATGCTGCACCTGCTGTACGCCACGGGGATCCGCGCCAGTGAGTTATGCGGGCTGGACATCGGGGATGTCGAACCGCGGGCGCGGCTGCTGCGGGTGCGTGGCAAGGGCAACCGCGAGCGTGTGGTGCCCTACGGCGAGAAGGCCGCCAACGCCCTGGAACAGTGGCTGAAGCGTGGC
>JAHEFU010000253.1 GCA_024645305.1 Planctomycetales bacterium | reverse complement strand
TCCTCGCCGCTTCTGTACTGGATGGCCTCCGCCAGGTGGGGCACCTCAATTCCCTCGCAGCCGTCCAGGTCGGCGATCGTGCGCGCCACCCGGCGGATGCGGTCGTAGGCCCGGGCGCTCAGGCCCAGGCGCTCCACGGCACGGGTCAGCAGGGAACGCCCGGCCTCATCGAGGCGGCAGAATTCCTTCATCTGGCGGCTGCTCAGTGCGGCATTGGTCACACTGCGCAGGGTGTTGCCACTGAGCCCGCTCGCCTGTCCGGCAGCGGCCTGGCGCCGGGCCGCGGTTTCCAGGGCCACTGCAGACGGCCCGCCCAGTCCGCCCCCGGCCGGCCCCCGCCGGCCACTGTCCAGCATTGCCGCCAGCTGGGCCGTTGACAATTCCGCCAGGTCCTCCTCACCCGCGGCTCCACTGTGGCCCTCCGCCTCCGCCTGCGCACTGGCCCGGCGCTGCAGCTCGGCGGTGTCAATCCCGTTGCCGGCTTCCTCCACGACTGCCTCGCTGATGTTGCGCTCCCGCTGGATGCGCCGGGCACTCATCACCCGGCGCTTCACCTCGGCGCTGGGTTCGCCGTTGACTTCCTCGTCATCGCGGGTGAGCTTCTCCACCGGCAGCCGGGCCACCTCGATCGTCATGTCAATCCGGTCCAGGAGCGGCCCGGAGATGCGCTGGCGGTAGCGCAGGATCTCCCCCATGTTGCATGAACATTTGTGGACCGTGTCGCCGTAGAAGCCACAGGGGCAGGGATTCATCGCCGCAATCAGCATGAAGCGGCTGGGGAAGGTCAGCGCCAGGCTGGCCCGGCTGATGGTCACCTGCCCGTCCTCCAGCGGCTGGCGGAGCGTTTCCAGCAGCGTGCGTGACATCTCCGGCATCTCATCGAGGAACAGCACGCCGTTGTGTGCCAGGCTGATCTCCCCCGGCCGCGGGATGCTGCCTCCGCCGATCACGCCCGGGATGCTCGCGGTATGGTGCGGTGCGCGGAAGGGCCGCGTTGTCACGAGCCCCAGCTGCTGGTCCAGCAGGCCCGCCACGGAGTAGATGCGCGTCACCTCCAGCGCTTCCTCCTCATTGAGGTCCGGCAGGATGCCCGGCACGCGCTTGGCGATCATCGTCTTGCCAGATCCCGGCGGTCCCAGCATCAGCAGGTTATGCCCGCCGGCCGCCGCCACCTCCAGGGCGCGCTTGGCATGTTCCTGGCCGCGCACCTCGCAGAAGTCCGCCAGCGTGCCGTCGTTGACAAGCAGCTCCGTGATGTTGCGCAGCGGCTCCGGCTCGATTTCGGTGAAGCCCCGCGCCCAGCTCACCAGCTGCGAAAGGTGCAGCGCGCCGATCACCTCCACGCCCTCCACGACCGCGGCTTCGGCGGCGTTCTCCTGCGGTACGATAACGCCCTTCATCCCAAGCGCCCGGGCCTTGAGCGCCATCGGCAGCACGCCCGCCACCGGCCGCAGTGAACCATCGAGGGACAGCTCGCCGATGATCATGTAGTCCTTCAGGCGTGTGGTGTCACACTGCCCGTTGCAGCAGATGATGGCGAGGGCGATCGGCAGGTCGAAACCCGTGCCCTCCTTGCGCAGGTCCGCCGGTGCCAGGTTGATCACGATCTTGGCCAGCGGCCACTCCAGGTCGCTGTTGCGCACGGCACTTTCCACCCGCTCCTGGCTTTCCTTGAGTGAGGCGTCGGGCAGGCCCACGATCACCGATCTGGGCAGGCTGGGCCGCATGTCCGCCTCCACGTCGACGACAAAGGCATCCAGCCCGACTATGCTCACTCCCCGGATACGTGCCAACATGTGTGTAGCATAACAAGTTTGGCATGAAATGTCAAGTAATTTGTCATATCATGCCCAAAATGCTGCACCCGGCTGACCGACACGGGCAGCATCAAAAGCTGATATCCTGCAGGTGGAGAAGGAACCATGGAACATGAAGTTGTCAATATGGATGGATTCAACGTGATCGGCCTGGGCCTGGATTGTGCGCAGGGAGAGACCGAGGGCATCGGTCCGCTGTGGGAGAAGCAGTTCTTCCCGCGCTTCAAGGAGCTCAATCCCACGCAGCGCATTGTCGGCGTCAGCTTCGGCAGACCCGGCGGATTCCGCTACATGGCAGCGGCGGAAGCGTCGGCCGACGCTGCAGTTCCCGAGGGGATGGAAGCGGCCACGGTCCCTGCGGGCCGGTACGTCAAGGTCCGCTTCGTTGGCAAGCCACAGGAGATGCCGGCCACCTTCGATGCCATCTATGGCAAGTTGCTGCCGGCCGAGGGGCTTGTTCAGGCCGGGGTGACGGTCTGCCTCGAGGACTACCCGCATGACTGCATGGACGAGGCAACGGGCACGCTGACCTGTGATCTCTATGTGCTGCTCGCGGACTGAAGCTGCTCACTGGCCATTGTTGCCAGCAAGTGGCAGTTGCAGCCTGTGCAGGCGCATCTTCGCATCGGGCGTGCGCGGATTGCCCTGCTCATCCAGCTCGAATTCAAGTCCGTAGACCGTGCCGAACTCATTCCACCTGGCAGCGTTACTGGGCAGCCGCCGGATGTACACATCCTTCCCGGCGTGGCAGAGCCTGCGCCGGCCGTCCGGGCTGATGTAGAGGAGCGTGTTCCTGTCCAGCAGCCGGCGGGGATTGAGCCACTCGGCCAGCGCGGGATTTGTGGCCTGCAGGCGGTTGCTCAGGGGCTGCAGCGTATTGCGGCGGGCCAGGGCAAGGCTGCTGTTGTCAGCGGGCACCCCCTCCAGCAGCAGGCCGCCGTCCGGCGCGATCGAGAGGATGTCCACGGGCCGGAAATCTCCGGGATCGACGCTGCGGAAGGCCAGGCTGTCCATGTCCAGCAGGCCGATGCTGCAGGCGACATCCCCGCTATGGGACATGCCGGTGTCCACCCAGGCCAGCCAGCGCTCGCGGCCCTTCCCGTGGAAGACGGTGCCCTGTGTTGTCTTGTTGAACAGCAGACTGCCCTCCGCATCACTGAGGCTGATCATCTGCCGGAAACTTGTGGAATCACGGCTGTCCGTATAGAACAGGCCATTGTCAAGCTGTGTGGCAGTGTTGCTTATCCCGGGTCCGAAGGGTGGGACGGGGGCGAACTCCTCACCGGCCGGCCGGTAGTAGCTGAAGAGAGTACCCTGCGGACCGTCGCTCTTCATGCAGATTGTCAGGCGGCCGCTGTCCTCCGCATACAGGCTTCTGATCTCGCCTTCCAGGGCGGAGTAGTCCATGGACTGCAGTGCCTCACCGCTGCTGTCAAGCAGGACAGTGTGGTCGGAGTTGGCCAGCGCGATGAGTGATCCGTCCGGGCTGGTGACGAGGCGGCTGCCCCTGCGGCTGGCCGGTCCGCCGGCCTCGATGACCCGCTCCCAGATCAGCGAGCCGTCCAGCGGGTCCAGGCAGCGCAGGTGGTTGGCGTTGTCAAACAGCAGCAGGCCGGCCTGGGGCGAGAAGGCCCAGTGGCAGTCCGGCCAGGCACTGCCCAGGAATTGCTGCCAGAGCTGACTGCCATCCGCATCCCAGGCGAACAGCCACCGTCCGCTGCGCAGGATGACAGCACCGTCCGGCAGCGGCATCAGCTGCGCCCGGACATCGATGGGGAGTTCCCCGGAGACCCAGACCGTCCGCAGCTGGTGGCTCGCCCTGTGGAACTGATACCAGATCCCCGCGGCCAGTATAAACAGCACTGCGGCCAGGATGCCTCGCCAGCGGCGGGAGCGCAGCATCCCGCGCGGCCTGGCCGCCCCTGTAACTGACGCTGGACTGGTCGCCTTCACCGATTGAGCGTAGCACTCCGCCGGCTGCCGGGGTCATTCGGGGAACCGATCAGCCTGGAGGACTATGCGCTGGACTGCTGGAACC
>JAHEFU010000252.1 GCA_024645305.1 Planctomycetales bacterium | reverse complement strand
TCTACGCCGACACCGTACTCACCGAGCGTTACCTGGCGCATGCCACGGCCCTCGATGTCAACGAGCAGTGGGGTGAGCAGTTCAGCAATGCGCTGGATCGCAGTGGCCGCAGCGTGGACTCGCCCAGCTGGTACCACTCGCATTCCGGCAACAGCTATATGCATGGCAACCGATTCAATTACGGCAGCTTCAGCCGCTCGATGCCACAGAGCTTCAGTCACAGCGTGAGTTCCAGTGCCACGGCACCGAGCAGCAGTGGCAGCGGCGGGGGCGGCTCTTCCGGCGGCGGCGGCGGCGGCGGTGGTGGCAGCGGATGGTGAGGCTGTGCCGGTTCCTGCTGTTGCTGATGGCAATGCTGCCGGCGGTCGCGGGTGCCACAACACCCAAGTCCGAGCGCGATCCGGATTACGTGCCGAAACCGGAACCCTACAGGCTGTTCGACGGCCTCCCGCAGAGCGGGACGGCCGAGGGAATCGAGCGCATCCTCGCCTTTGATTCCGGGATCGTGATCAGCGCCGACGGCAGCATCGAGGTCAGTGAGCGGATCCGCGTGCATTCCAAGGGGATCGACATCCGCCGCGGGATCATGCGCGAAATCCCCACGATTTACGAAAACGGCGGGCGCAAGGTACTGGTCCCGCTCACGATCCTCGCCGTGGAACGCGATGGCTACGCCGAACCCTACTCCGAATACCCTCTGCAAAACGGCGTGGGCCTGCGCATCGGCAGCGCCGACTATTTCCTCGAGGACGGAGAGCATGAGTACCTGATCCGCTACCAGGTGGAGCGCCAGATCGGGCGCTTCGCGGACTGGGACGAACTGTACTGGAATGTGAATGGCAACTCCTGGGAGTTCCGGATTGACCGGGTCAGCTGCACCGTGCAGCTCCCCGGCAGCCCAGCCCCGGCGGACATCCGCAGCCAGGCTTACACCGGCTACTACGGCAGCCAGGATACGGACTACACGGTTTTGCAGCCTGCAGCCGGCCAGGTCCGCTTCGAGTCCAGCCGCCCCTTTGAAAGCGGCGAGGGCCTGACCATCGTCGTCGGCTTCCCCAAGGGCCTTGTGGCCGAACCCCCGGTGGGCCAGCGCTTCGCCTGGTGGTTCCGCAGTAATGGCAGCTGGCTGGTGGGCCTGCTGCTGCTCGCCATCGTCTTCGGCTACTACTTCAGCAGCTGGTGGCGCGTCGGGCGGGACCCGCGCGAGGGGCTGGTCCTTCGCGAGGAGCGCCCGCTGATCGGACTGAGCAGCCCGCGGCTGCGCTTCATCTGGAAACTGGACGCGGACCAGACCCTGATGACGGCGCTGATGCTGGAACTGGCCGGGCAGGGTCACCTGAAGGTCCGCCGCAAGAGCAACCGGCACTGGACCCTGCTGGCAACGGAGCGGGACCGCAGCGCACTGCTGCCCGAGGAACGGGCCTTCCTGGAGACCATCTTCCACGACGGGGGCAGCAGTTTCAGCCTTGACAACGGCAATGCCCATTACGTTAAGCAGGCCACGCAGAAAGTGCGCGAGGCCCTCTCCCGCGAGCTGCACCACATCTACTACGAAATGAACATCCGCCAGCGCCAGGCCGGCATCGTGCTCGGCTGCACTGTCTTCGTGATCTATCTGATCCTGAACATGAGCGGCCTGTACTTCTTCAGCACCGGCGACTTCTTCCTGTTCCTGCTGGGCATGCTGGCCCTGAACATCACCTTCTACATCCTGCTGCCGGCTTACAGCGAACTGGGCCGGGCCGTACTCGACCGCATCGAAGGCTTCCGGCTGGCGATGCGCGGCGGCGAGGACAGCCTCGGCGGTTACGTCCATGCGGACGAAGTCCTGCAGGAACGTTACCTGCCCTATGCCGTGGCCCTCGATGTCAACACGGAATGGGTGCTGAAGCTGCGCACGGCCCTTGCGCAGCAGGGAGTCAGGCTGCAGCAGCCGGACTGGTTCAGCGGCAAGACCCGCGGCTACATCAGCCAGGGCGAGTTCGACTATACACGCTTTGGCAACAGCATGCCGCGCTATCTGTCCCAGGGCTACCGGCGGGCCTCGACTCCCCCGCCCCCACCGCCCTCCAGCTACAGCGGCGGCAGTTCCTCAGGTGGCAGCACTTCCAGCGGCTCCTGGGGCAGCAGCTCCGGCAGCGGCTTCAGCAGCAGCTCCGGCCATTCCGGAGGTGGCGGTGGCGGTGGCGGTGGACGCGGCTGGTAGTGTTCACCCCACCCGATTTCCAGCTGTCAGACTGAAATCCAGGCTCCCTGCGGGCTGAATGCCCGCGCTCCTCTGCCCACTGCTTCTGCTTCTGCCCACTGACTACTGCTCCCTGTTGTCATCCTCGCCCTGCTCGTCCAGATTGGCCAGGCAGGCCATTGTGCTGTTGTTCATCTCGTCCCCTCTAGATCCGCAAAGTGCGGAATTGTAACAGATCTGTCAAGCCTGTGGGGAGTTGCCAATGTTAAAAAGCCCGGATTTCCGCAATCGCTCCAACTGTTGCCAATATAACAATCGCAGTGGCAGTTTAACTCCGCGATTCCTTGCGGACTGTGCAGTCAGCCGGACAATCTGGACGGTAATTCAAGGAGGGGACGACATGAATCTGCAGTATCTGCTGTTCTTTGGTTTCTCCGGCAGCATCCTCAGCTGGCTGACGGATGCTCTGGCGGGGGATGTCCAGCTTGTGCTGGATGGCAATCAGGTCCACGACCTGTCCACGCATGCCAGCGGCAAACGGGCCTTCGTGGTCAAGGCCTGGCTGGATCCGCAGGAGGGTCCGGCCCTGCGCTTCCGCGCCAGCTGGGGCAGCCTGGAACATGGCCGCCTGTGGTGGCAGGAGCAGCCCGCAGGCCCCTGGATCCCGGCGGACATCCACGGCATCGAGATTGTGGAGGGGCTGGCCGAACTGACCCTGCGCATCGAGTTCAGCGTCAATATGGACCAGCAGCACAGCCTGCTGCTGATTGGCCCGTCACTCCCGCGGTGATGTCCTGAACTGAACCTGCTGGGCGGATCCGGGGCAAATCCGGGAGTTTCCTTGAATTTGTCCCGGATCTGCGTTATACTTCGAGCGATGTCGAAGATTCGAAAGGAAACTGATAGATCAGCGGAAATGGTGGAGATGTTCCAGGCCCTGTCCAACATCAACCGCCTGAAGATCTTCCGCATGCTGACCAACTGCTGCACGCCGGGCACGGTGTTCGTCACTGACAGGGAAGCCTGCGTGTGCGTCGGGGATATCTGCCAGAATCTTGATGTGGCCGCTTCGACTGTTTCACATCACCTGCGTGAGCTCAAGCGTGCCGGGCTGATCCGTACGGAGCGGCAGGGCCAGAGGATCGTATGCTGGGTGGATCCGGAAACGATCCAGGAGCTTGCGGAATTCTTCGATCCGAAAACCTGCTGCATCTAGCTGCATTTTTTTTGATTGTTTAATTCTATTATTCTCTAATATTCTAAATGAGGTGGCAACATGGCCAAGGTGATTCTCAGCGGCGAGTGTATCCGCAACGATGACGGCAGCTGCACCATAACGGTGCAGCCTGTGGAAGGCAGCAGCTGCGACTGCGCCAACCTCAGCATCAGGGTCAACTGCAAGGACGACTGCTGCAGTGACAGTGGCTGCTGCTGACAGCCGACAGAGGGCAGGCGGGAAGCCAGGAGGGCGTTCCGCCTGCCCTATAATCTGCAGTGGACGCAGGCTTTTGCGGACAGGCAACCGGATTGCGTCCGAGGAAGGAAACTGCAGATGCACAGAACCCTGGTAATTGCTGCGCTGGCCATGTGCGCAGCCCTTTGCGCCAGCTCCTGCACCAAGCGGCAGGACCCGGCGACCGGTGCCTCTCCCCCCGCGGATAGTGACCCCTA
>JAHEFU010000251.1 GCA_024645305.1 Planctomycetales bacterium | reverse complement strand
CCGAGGCCAGGCTGCTGAGGTCCGGCAGTCCGGCCGCCGCGATGTCCGCCGAGCCCAGTTCCTCGACCGGGTCAGGGAAGTTCGGCTGGGGCTTCGGCTGGGGCTGGCCATTGCCGCCGCCTCCTCCTCCGCAGGCACTTAGTCCCAGGCAGCATGCCAGCAGCAGGGTTGCGCAGCTGAGCTGGAGGGTCCGGGAATTCGTCGATATCAAGGCAGAAAAGTACATCTGTGTCTCCTATAACTACTGGTTTAGGTACAGGGAGCCAGATGGCGTGTCCGGCATTATTGCCCGCACCGATTAGAGAGTCAGCAGGACTGAACTTAGTTTCAGGATATCCCAGAATCAAGGATTTGTCTCGGAACACCGATCTGTGCCGTCATTCATCCCGCGTTACAATATCCCTCCTATGAGTAAGGGCAGAGTAATGGTGGCGATGTCGGGCGGCGTGGATTCATCCGTGGCCGCGCTGCTGCTCACGCGTGCCGGTTACGAATGTATCGGCATGACCGCCATCCTGTTCGGTGATGCTTCTGCCGCCGGGCCCTGCTGCGGCACGGAAGGCGCCAACTCCGCGGAGTGCGTCTGCGCGAAGCTCGGCATAGAGTTCCGCCACATTGATCTCTCGGAGCTGTTCGAGGAGCAGGTGATCGAACGCTTCCTCGGAGAGTACGACCAGGGGCGCACACCCAACCCCTGCAGCGACTGCAACCGCTTCATCAAGTTCGACACCTTCTTCAGGTACGCCGACGAATGGGGCTGCGACTTCGTGGCCACCGGGCATTACGCGCGCATCGTCGAATTGCCCGACGGCATGAGGATGCTCGGGCCCGGGATTGACAACAATAAGGACCAGAGCTACTTCCTGGCATGCATCCCGCCCGAGCGGCTGCAGCGCGTGCTGTTCCCGCTCGGTGATATTGACAAGGGCGAGGTGCGCCGTCTGGCCGCCGAGGCGAAACTGCCGACCGCGCACCGTGCGGAGAGCCAGGATGTCTGCTTCATGCACAACGGGGCCGGCATCGGTGAGCTGATGAGCTGGCACATGGGCAAGCGTCCTGAGCCGGGTGAGGTTGTCAACGAAGCCGGCGAGGTGATATCCACGCATAAGGGCTACCAGCAGTACACCGTCGGCCAGCGCCGTGGCATGCTGCTCGGTGGTGGCACTGAGGGGCTGGTGGTGCATCGCGTGGAACCGGAGAGTAATCGCGTGATTGTGGCGCAGAAGGATGCGCATCCGCTGGACTGGGTCGGCCTGAAGGACTTCATTGACATGGCACCCGGCCGCTGGGAGCTGGGGACTGACATCATGGTGCGCTGCCGCTACCGCCAGCCGCTGTTCAAGGCACGGGTACTGGAGCATGAGGGACAGATCCGGGTCTATCCGCTGGAGAAGCAGTACGGCGTGGCACTCGGACAGTGGTGCGTGGGCTACGAGGATGACCGCGTGCTGTTCGGCGGGATAATCGACAGTGTGGAATACGAGCAGTAGTTTGGAGGTTGAAGTTTGGAGTGGGGAGCGGACGGAGGTCAGGCTCCACAGCCTGGCCATTGAAACGACTATGCGGCAATGGTGCCGCATGACCCCTGGTCAGTCTGCCTGCGGCTGAGACTGACCTCCTACCTCAGCCCTCCGACCTCTTCTTCCACCACTCCCAGGCATTGCCAACAAGGAGGGCCACGCTGCACCACACCAGTCCGGTCAGGGCACCGAGGCCGAGGCCCAGCAGCACGCGGGTGATGGTCAGCTCCAGCGGGGTATGCAGGTGGCAGAAGGTGTTCAGGATACTGATCTGGGCCAGCAGTGCGCCGATGCCGAACATCACGGAGATGCGCGTACGCCAGGCGATTGACAACAGGAACAGCATCAGCAGCGGATGCCCGATCAGTTCCTTGGTGCGCGGACGCAGGCCGAAGGTCTGCTCCAGGCCGTCGCGGAACAGGTTCTCCACGCTCAGTACGCCCAGCAGGGAGTCGTTGCCACTTCTGAGCAGGACTACGCCGATCACACCCATTGCGATCAGGATGAAGGCCACATCACCGTAGCGGATCGGCGATTGCCAGAGTGTCAGTACGCGCTGCATATAACCAGTCAGGCGGTTCTCCGCCGCGTCCCAGGCATCTGCCAGGGTTTCCGCCTGCCAGGCCCAGGCGGCGAACAACAGGATCGGCAGGGCCATCGAGATTGTCACACCACGGAATTCCGTCAGCTTGAGGATGCCCTCCGCGCCGGCCAGCGTGCCGTGGATGATAATTCCGCCGGCAATGGAGAACAGGCTGGCAACAGCGAGACACAGGAGCGCGATGAAGATGCGTCGGGGACAATTTCGCTTGCAGGCCAGACGCGTTGTCAGGTACATGTAGATATGCATGGCCAGCCAGAGGCCCACGAGTGGGAAGGCGATGGCGATGAAGAGGAGGCCGATGTCGCGTGTGATCGGCCGGTAGTACAGACTGTAGACCAGCAGCAGCAGGATCAATGCTGGAGCCATGAAGTTTATGGCAACCCGCCTGGAATCGAACTTGCCGAACAGCAACAGCAGGCCGAGCAGCAGGATGCCGATTATCGGAAGCCAGAGCGTGGAAGACATCCGGTAGCTTCTGTGCAGCTCTGCCGGGCGCCCGGCCGTTTCAAATCCTGCCGTATGCAGGGCCGCGGTCAGGGCCATGAAATAGCTGCGGTTGAGCCGCTCCAGTTTCACCGGATAGGGCAGTTCCGCAGCCTCGCTGCCACTGTTGAGCTGCTGGCCGCGGACAAAGGGCCGCACATACAGCACACGGATGCTGCGTTCCCGCACGGCCCGCATGTAGCGGGCCACGGCGGAAGCAATGTCGTAATTGTCCATTTCCTCCGGGGGGATGCTGTGCAGGCGGGCCAGATGGATCGTGCCGTCGCTGCTTTCCATCCTGTTGGCGAGACCTTTGCCGCCGTCCTGCTCATCGAATTCCACCCAGCAGAAAGTCTGGCCGTGCTCGAGGATCTTCGTTGCCACCTGATCCAGACGGCCGGGGTAGCCCAGCACGGTCGGTCCCTGGAAGAGCACCAGAGGTTGCTTGGCGATGAAGTCCATGGTCTCCGGGAGGCCGTACTCCCCGAGGAACTCGCTGCCACCCGGGCGCAGGATCACGCTGACATTATTGGCGGCGGCGGCATCGCGTACGCTCTGGAACCAGGCGACTGGCAGCAGGTTGAGGTCATCCTCAGGCAGAGCCGGGAATTCCACCACCAGTCGCTCATAGTCAGAACCGAAATGCGCCACTCGGCGGTAGACATAGCCATGGCGCCTGGCACCCCGGGCAATATCCGCGCTGTATCGTTCGTCGGTAACTTCGTAGGCCGGAGAGCCGGTTGCCAGTTCCGCCGGAGCGAAGATGCCACTGTCCAGCAGGCTGCCCACTGTTTCCTCGCCATAGCACAGCTGCGCACCGCCCAGTGATTCCAGCAGCTGCCAGGGCAGGCGCGAATCCTCTGGATAGGAAATCGACTCAGCGCTGATGTCCGGCAGGCTGGCCAGGTCATGCCAGTCCACGAGCACTGCGACCTGCTTGTAGGAACGATCCATCGTGATGCGGAAGGCGCAGGTAAACCAGGCCCCCAGCAGGGCAAAGCCAATCAGCAGCAGCGCTGTCCAAAGCAGTGTCTTCCGGCTGACTGCCGGCTTGCTGCCGAACTCGCTCACTTCCATTCACCGCGCAGGAGCAGTGAGCAGTCACCCATCGGGCGCAGGAAGATGTCATGCCCGCTGCCGTTTACATAGTGATGCGCCGGCATCAGCACCAGCATATCCACTCGTCGGCCGTCCGTCAGGTCCAGCAGTTCATCACGCAGCGGGTCCAGTTCGTCCACCGCCAGCTGTGTGCTGCCCG
>JAHEFU010000250.1:2688-3876 GCA_024645305.1 Planctomycetales bacterium | reverse complement strand
AGAAGCGCTGCCACAGCAGGCGCAGCCGCGCCTGGCACCGCGAGGAATGCCGCGAGGTGCTCAACGGTCGCCACGTCGCCATCGCCGCCGAGGCCGAGATCCGCGCGCAGTGGGAGGCTGACTGCCAGGATGGCTGGCCCGACCCGGCCCAGGAGCGCCCGAAGTGGTGAAAACCTCATCATGTTTACATATCAACCTACAACATGCTAATCTGTGCCATCCAGTAAAAGAGGTGGCAAGTTGGGAAGCGTGTATAGACGTTCGGTCAAGAGGATAGATTTGTATTACCTGACAATCAATAGGTTAGACAATTACGACAAAAATTACGCGGAATTGTTTGCCAAGATTGCTGACACATTCACACACAATGAACGAGTGTATGAAGGCTCCGGGAAGAACCACTTCCTCATGGAAATAAAGCAAATGGCTAGTTCTTCCTTACTTGAATTTGCAACATAGGAATTGCTTCAATTTATATTGCCAATAATGTTAGCTTGTACTCCCGATTACTAGATAGTATTCCTAATTTACTGACTGTTTTAAGTATATTGTTCGGTTTCATTGTAACTACATTATTGTTCTTTATTGAGCTATGCAGTAAGTGGATTGAACACAATAGAGATGTTGTTATTCGAAGTCAGAGAATTATTGATGATCATGTGCAAACCATATTGTGGATGATTTTTTCAATTGTTGGTATGTACATGATTGGAATTTTTGTGCACAGCGAAAACAAATCTAGTGCTGCATTTCCTTACATAATATCGATGCTGCTGCTGTTTGGAATGATTTATCCTTTGTCAAAAATTGTTAACCATGTACTTTCAATCCGTAGGGCTTTTATGGAAGTGATTGCTGTCATTCCCCGAGACCGGAGCCCCCGGGGCTGATGAACTACCCGCCGCCCGCCGAGCAGGCAGGGCTGTAGTTCTGAGGAAGTGCTAGAATCTGAGCATGGACGATTTAAGAGATTACATGACCGACGCAGAAATGAAGCGTGCCTACAGGGAGACCATAGTTGAACTGCTGGAGGATCACGCCGGGGTAATTACTGACAACCCGAAGCCAGCGGGCTCACGTGCCAGGGTGAGTATGCCTGCTACCATCCCAGGCCAGCAACCCAGCTTGCGGGTGAACTTCTCTGATGGCGATTCATTCGACCTGCACCCCAAGCAGGTGCGTGTCATT
>JAHEFU010000250.1:0-2642 GCA_024645305.1 Planctomycetales bacterium | reverse complement strand
GATGACGGTGAAGCTAGGGATGCACTGTTACGGCCCGACCCGCCGGTGAACTTGGATTGGATTCGTGAGTGCGGCGTTCGCAACTGCCACTGTCGAGTTCGGCTTCGTATCGTCAACGGACTGCTACAGCCCTGGGAGGACGTTAAGTAACAAAACGCCCCCGGGAGGCACCCCGGGGGCTGAAGCGGTAATCTCGCTCGGGTAGAGTTTATCGTATCTGGTACTTTTCCTGCACGGCGCGCTGTACGCATTCCGACGGGCTGATCATCAGCCGTCGTGCGTCCCGCTCAACCTCCGCCAGCAGGGCCTCGGGCAGCCAGGCGGAAACCGCCCGCCCGGAGCCGCGTCCCGTTGCCAGGGCCAGCACGATCTGCTGCCCTGCCGGCCAGGCCCGGAACTTCTCCAGCGCGTCCTGCAGCTTTGCCTGGCCGTTGATCTGCACTTTGACTTTGCCGATCCTGCGCATGGTCGGGATCCGCAGCACGACCCCCTCGAAGTCGCCGGTCTCGACCAACGTGTCCAGCTCCTGGCGGTTCAGGCCGTAGTCGCTGGGCCGGTTGGCAATGCTGGGCAGCGCCAGCAGCACGTCGGCGACGTTGCTGTTGTGGGACAGGCCCTCGGGCACCTGCCGCTGCACCGTGTCCTTGTCGCCAAGGTCCGGCAGCGGCGTCCGGTCCTCGCTGCCATGGTACATGTGGCGGGCCAGGTACCACTGCCGGCCACCCGGTAACTCGTCGCAGTGCAGCACGAGCTCGCGTACATGGTCAATGATCACCAGGTGGCGTGCAGGTCCGGCGGCGGTCACGTTGTCATACTTCCAGTGTTTCATCTTAGTCATCGTCTGTTCCTTTGGACTGGCAAGGGCAGGGCCATCCATGGCCCCTTCGGGTTCACCGAATGCTGGGTTTCCCGTCAACCTCGATCCAGGCTGCCTTCTGTCGGAAAGCCGTCTTGAGGCTGAGGTCCACCATTTCGACGAAGTCCTCGACCTCGGCTTCGTCGATTCCGGTCATGATCCTCAGGACCACTTCCCGGTGCAGGTACCCTTCGTCATCCCTCCAGGCCCCTTCGCAGGGGATGAGGGTGATTCCGCCTGTCTTCTGTATCACCCGGTTCACCAGCATTTCGATCAGCTCCGGTGGAATATCGGAGCCATCGTTAAACGAGGTTGGCAGGTGGAAAACTACGGTGATCATGCTGGGTGCCTCCAGCTAGTGAGATTACCGCTTCAGGGCTTGTGCCCCTTGCCAGTCCGGTTTTCAAAGTACCTAAGCCCTTCAGCTTGATAATATAATACCGCATGTATGCGGTATAGTCAATAGGTTTAAGCGATATTCTCATAAATTACCCCCGGATAATTTGCTGGAATTCCAATAAAATCCCTTGACTGTATCGTGTCTACACGGTATAATATTTATGTAAGTCGAAGGGCTTAGGTACTTTGAAAACTGGATGTCAAGGGCGAAGAGCCCGGGACTTACGAATTCTCAAGGAGGTGCATCATGCAAGATGCAGCCATCATCACCGTCATCTTCCCGGTCACGGACAACGGGAAATTCATCCTCACCTCAGAGGGCATGGCAAACCTGCTGCTGATGACAAGGCAGAGGTTCAGGGCATGGAGAACTCTCATGAGGGAATACGACGGCATCACCGGGTCACCAGCCGATCAGAGACACGAGAAATTCCTCGAATTCCTGATCGTGGTGCCGGGAGACAACAGCGAGGACCTCATCAGCTGGCTGATGGGATTCTTCGAGACTGTCGGAATCGAGGGTGTCTTCATCGAGAGACGAGACGGCGGAACGATGTAACGGCGTCTGGGAGCCATGGAGGGCTCCACCTCCTTGCCAATTGACCCTTGACATCCAGAAAGGAGACCAAATGAAAAAGCTGGCAACCAGACCACCGGACACCGGGACAATCGTCAGCGATGACAGGATCGGCGAGCATTGCTCCCTGCGCTGCACCCAGGCCGCCCCTGGGCAGCGCAGCTGGCAACTTGTCAGGCTCAGCCCCAGCGGGAACGAGATCAGCTGGCCCCTGCAGGATCTCGGCGACAGTGACCAGCTGAGCGCGTCAATTCCTGACGTACTGCGAGACGACCCCGCCGTGACCCCTGTGCTCCTGGCGATGGCGGGCCTGCGGCGAGACTTCAAAGCGGCGGATGTCGAACGGGCACAGGGCATGATCAGCAGCGGCGACTGGGACGAACTGTTCGCGCACTTCATCCGGGACCGCCGCCTGGGCCGCATGAAGATCAGCTGCAGCCGCGAGGACTGGCAGCGCACTAGCGGTCCACTGCTCAAGTGGGAGCATGGGACCGCCATCCTGGCGCACCTGGCCCTGGAGCAGCAGAAGAGCGCAGTCCTCAGGCTGAGATTACCCGCCGACGTGCTGGCGAGCCTGGAGGCCGAGGCGCAGGTCCTGGGGCTCAAGACCGGGCCCTTCGCCGCGGAGCTGCTGATCGCTCGCCAGCGCTCGCGCAGGTTCACGTGATGTTATACTTTCACTGAGAATTCGTAAGTCAGGCCGCAGGGTTGCATACCTGCGGCCTCTTTTTAGCCCGCGGCCATGCGCCGAAGCCGCTCCAGGAGCCGCACCGTAGGGAAGTTTGCCGTGTAGTCAAGGAACCGGACACA
>JAHEFU010000249.1 GCA_024645305.1 Planctomycetales bacterium | reverse complement strand
TGGCAACGTAGTTCAGTTCATCGGGGCCGTAGATGTCGCGCTTCACGGACCAGTTGCTGACCAATATGCCGCGACATTCCAGTCCATGACCGGCCAGCTGCTCCTGGGCGCGGGCCAATTCCTCGATACTGCAGCCTGACTGCGGCAAACACAGGAGTATGCTGTCCATCCTTCCTGCCAGTTCAGCCTCAGCAGCCCAGCGCGAAGGAGCGGCGAACAGGAACACGCTTCTCCCTGCATTGCCTGCTGGATCCGCGTAGCGCTGGCCGTCTGCTGCACTGAGGTCTGCGCGGAAGCGCTGCACCTCCAGCGGGCTGCCTGAAGAATCCTGCAGTGCCACCTTGTATGCAAGCAGTCCATCGCCGGGCAGGGCATCGCAGACCGACACATTTCCCGCACCGGCCAGCCAGGCGGCAGCATCAAATGACGGACTTGCCGCGGGAAGATGCACGAGGCCGATGCGTGAACCGTTTGCAAACAGGCGGTCTGACAGTTCACGGGACAGTCCAGCCTCAATTCTTGGCTGTTGCCAGCGTCCCCGGTAGCGCCCTCCGGGGAGCGCAGCCAGTACATCCAGTCCGACACCGGCACGAATTTCCTTGAGTGTTCTGAAGCGGTTGCTGGCGGACTCGCGAAACAGCAGCACGAGGATGCACAGCATCAGGCCGGCGAACCCGCCCAGGGCGGTATTGCGACCAATGGCCGGCTTCTCACGCTTGGCGGGAACGGGCGCCGCATCCATCAGGGCGACATCCATGCTGGCATTCACCTTGGCCAGCTTCGTCTCAGTTTCCTGCTTCTTGAGGATTTCCATGATATCCCGCAGGCTGCGTAACTCGGCATTGAGCATGCTGATGTCGCTGTTGGCGGCAGGCATGTCCTTCAGCTCGCTGCTGAGCATCCCGAAATCACCCGCCAGCTCCCGGTCAACCAGGCCCAGGGCCTCGCGGTTACTCTGCAGGCCATCGCGGATCTGACCAATGACAACATCAATCTGGTTGCGCAGGTTGACAATGTCCGGATGTTTCTCCGTCTTCGTGCTGAGGTGGCTTTCGACACTTGTAATCAGGCTGCTGAGCTTGAGCACCAGTGAATTCTCCAGCTCCAGCGGAGTTGCGGGCGCCTGGATCATCTCACTCAGCTCCTCAGCGCTGGCACCGTCCATCGCTTTCAGGACATTGTCGATCTGATGCATCGCAATGCGGTTCTGTGTCCGCTGAGTGGCGATCTGCGACATGCGCTGGACTGTGATTTCTCCCTGGGCAATCGGGTTGTACAGGCCGGTATCCTTCTGTACCTGCTGCACCTGCTCATCCAGGATGTCAATGCGGTCCTGTGCATTCTGCGATTCCTCGCCAATGAAGTTGAGCATCTGGTCGAATTCATCATAGGTCTTGCTCTTGGACAGGCTCAGGTACTTGCCAACGATCAGATCCACAGTCTGCTTGGCAAGCAAGGGATTGTAGTGGGTGTAGCGCACCTTGAGCACGCTTGCGTCCACTGCAGCCGGGGCGACGGTCAGCGACTCCCTGTAGCTGCGCCAGGCTTCGTGGTCAGGTCGGACCTTCAGCAGATAGCGGTATCCGGCCTTGTGGCTGCCACCGAAATGCGGTGTGAAGCTGATGCGCTTGCCTACTACCGGCTCACCATTGGCACCGCTCTTGTCGGACAGCTTCCAGTTGCCGTCAGCATCCGCCGTGATCCACATTTCCTGGGTCTCCAGCATGTCCTCGCTGACGACTACATCGCTGACACGCAGCCGGGAGTAGATATCCTCGCGTGTCTGCTGGCGATTGCTGCCCTGCCCCAGCTTGCTCTTCACACGTTCAAGAGCAGCATCGGGGGATTGTGGATCGTAAATGTCCACCTGCAATCCCAGTTCGTCTATGACCTGCAGCCCGATCTCGCGGCTTTCAATGGTGAGAATTTCATCTGAGAGTTCAGCCGGCGAGCCTCCCAGCAGGGACAGCCCTGAAAGCAGGGATGCACCGCCGCCACTGCCTTTGTTGATGATCAGACTGGCTGATGTACCAAAGCTGGGTGGCATGAAGAGCGAGGCTATACCAAATACGCATGCCCCCGCAATCAATGCAGACGCAAGAATCCAGATATGGCTGCGGAAAATCCAGGCGAGCAGACGCTGGCCGTATTCCGGGTCATTAGCTTGATCCCATTTGCTCCGCACTTCCTGATTCATGCCCCATTAGACTGCAATCCTGCAGTTCCTTTCCTCGAACGGATATTCTAGCAAAGCGGGGTGGCTGGCTGGCATATTGATAATTCGTGCAGCATGTCTGCAGAAAGTGTGATTATTCGATAATTTTCGATTAATTCTCAAAAATGAGTGAAAAAGTCCAGCCTGTCCGGGTACTAGTCAGCAGGTTGTGAAACCGGGATAAATCCAATGAATGAGGTGTGCCATGAGTGCAGCAAAGATGTCCAGTAACCGAGAAGAACTGCTCAAGGGCCTGAACCATGCCCTGAACCGTGAAGTGTCCACATTCCTGCGCTACATGCTCAGCGCTGCCAAGATCAAGGGAGCCCAGTGGGCCGCGGTCCGTGACATGTATTCCGCGGAAGTTGTGGACGAAGTGGGTCACGCGACTTACCTCGCGGACAAGATCGTCATGCTGGGCGGCACGCCGGAGCTGAATCCTGACCTGACGCCCCCTGCGAATGATGTGAACGAGATGCTCAAGTACGACATCGCCCAGGAAATCATCGACGTCAAGGGTTATCTGAGGCTCGCCGAAATTGCGGATGCAGAGGGCCTGGCTGACCTGAAGATGAAGATGGAGGACCAGGCCGCTGATGAGGCACATCACGCTGAGGAAATGCAGCGCCTGCTGGGCTGAACACGGCTTACCAGTTTTCCCTTCACAAACCGCTCTGCTGTTCCAGGGATGGATGCAGCGGAGCGGTTTTGCATACAGATCATTTGGCCTGCTGAGTCAGGTGTCCCCTGCAAAAGATATAATGGCTCTGCGAATCATTTATCCAAGCAACACGAGGTAAATCATGGGAGTCCCCCTTCTTGATCTGCATGCCCAGTGGGCCCAGATCGCCGACGAGGTAAAGGCCGCGCTCGAGCCTGTCTATGACAGTCAGTATTTCATCATGGGTCCCCAGGTGAAGACACTGGAGGAGGAAATCGCCGCCTACTGTGGCAGTACCCACGGTGTCGGCTGTGCCAGTGGTTCTGACGCGCTGGTACTGGCGCTGATGGCCCTGGAGGTCGGTCCGGGTGATGAGGTGATCCTACCCACTCACACGTTCTTTGCAACGGCCGGAGCCGTTTCCCGCGTGGGCGCAACGCCCGTGTTTGCAGACATTGATCCCGTCAGCTTCAACATGCCCGCATCCGAGATTGAGCGGCTGGCCACCAGCCGGACCAAGGCTGCGATTCCCGTGCACCTTTACGGCCAGGTGGCTGACATGGATGCGATCATCGATGTCTGCAAGCCGCGGGGCATCAAGATCGTGGAGGATGCCGCCCAGAGCATCGGCGCCAAGCAGCATGGTCGGCGCGTGGGACAGACGGGCGGTGACATCGCCACCTTCAGCTTCTTCCCGAGCAAGAACCTCGGTGCGATGGGCGACGGTGGAATGTGCGTCACGAATGACGACGACCTGGCGGAGCGGATGCGGATCCTGCGCAACCACGGAGCCAAACCGAAGTACTATCACAAGCTGATCGGGCTCAATTCGCGGCTGGACACAATGCAGGCCGCCATCCTCAGCGTCAAGCTCAAGTACCTCGAGGCCTGGCACGAGGGACGCCGCGCCAATGCCGCGGACTATGACCGCCGCTTTGCCGACAACCCGCACATCAGCACCCCGAAAATAGAGGATCACAACTACAGCATCTATAACCAGTACAGCATCCTGATCACGAACGGACGCCGGGAT
>JAHEFU010000060.1:924-14003 GCA_024645305.1 Planctomycetales bacterium | reverse complement strand
GGTGTAGGTCAGGGCCTCGCCGGATTCCAGCTGCGACCAGTCGGCCCCGGACTCACCCTCCGTGCCGGGTGTGCCGCGCACAGCCCCGAGGCCCACGCGCACCAGGCCCACCTGGCGGCGCTCGCGGTCCGCGTCCTCGGCCAGCAGATCCATGATCACGAGCTCAAGGTCATGGCCCTCAGCCATAAGCCCGAGCCCCAGCGGGCCGAAGGTGGTGTTGCCAAAGGCCTGGCTGGCAATCGCACCGACACCGGCCTCGGCATAGGGCACCACACTGCCTACCGCGAAGAACTTGCTTTGCACCGCCACGCCGACTTCGCCCGTGGCCGGGTTATAGGCCACCACGCTGAATGTGGCGATATTGCGCTCAGCGGGTTGTGGAGCCGCGGATGCGAAGCCAGTTGTCAGGATCAGGCTGGCCAGGGCGGCCATGAACAATGTGCTCAGTTTCATGATGTTCCCTCGGATTGCATTCCCGGGAGCATTGTAGGGGAGGCCAGGCAGTTTGCCTGGCGATCAGTCAGTTAAGTACTGCGCCGCTGAATGATCACTCTGACCACATCTGATCCCCGGTACCTGTTCCCAGTTCCCTGTTGTGCGGTAACGAGTACCGCACCTCCCCTTCAGCGGCGGGGGCGCCGCTGCTACTCAATGATTGGGTTCTGCTGTTTCCAGGCATGATGCCTGCAGGAGGTGAGGGATCAGGCATCCCGAACTCCTGCGCAAGTCAAGACCCGCGAGCCCTTGGGTGAGCGGGCAGGGGAAACAGGCCCCCTAGCTGTAGAGCGTGTTGGTGTCCACCGGGTAGCCCTTGAGCTTCAGGTACATGTGCATCTGCGCCCGGTGATGGTAGATATGCGTGACGCTTTCCAGCAGCCACTGCTGGAAGGTCTGGCTGCGCCCGTAAAAGGCCACGCCACTCCCGTTCTCATACTCGTCGAAGCTCATGCTCTCCATGAAGCGGGTCAGGTCGCGCGTACCTTCCTCCATCACCTTGAACAGGTCCTCGCGGCTGCGCGCGAAGAGCTTCTTCTCGCGCTCCTGCACCTCAGCCTCCTCGGCCCCCTTCATGATCAGCAGGTCGATCGCCGGGATCTGCGACAGGTGATTGCACAGCTCCTCGAGCGTGCGCATGTTCGCAGCCGGCCGGAAGCTGAGGTCATCAGGCTGGATCAGCTCTATGATCCGGCGGCAATTGCGAAGCACGTGCTCCAGTTCATTCAGCAGGAGTCCGCGGCTGGTCATCCATGTCTCCAGGAAAATCCGAAATTAGATTGAACACATATTCTAGTTCAGGCATCCATTAACTTTACGATCCCCGCGGCTTGTGCGCCTGCACAGGGAGAATTGCCGCGGGGAAGCGTCCGGAATTGCTGGGAGCGGTCGCTGCTGACCTGTATAATCTCTCCTCTGATTCACGGACCGGGCCAATGCGCCACTAGTACTAAAGGAATCTGGAATGGGAAAGCTATGATCGAAGTACAGGGACTAAGCAAGAAATACGGTGATGTCCTGGCTGTCGATGATGTGAGTTTCTCCGTGTCCAAGGGTGAAATCGTCGGTTTCCTCGGGCCCAACGGCGCCGGGAAGTCCACCACGATGAAGGTGCTCACCGGGTACCTCGCCCCGACTGAAGGCACGGCCAGCATCAACGGCCACGACATTTCCGGGCAGCCACTGCTGGCCAGGACAGCTGTGGGCTACCTGCCGGAAAGCACCGCACTGTATGAGGAAATGGGCGTGGTGGACTACCTGCGCTACATGGGCCGCATGCAGGGCGTACCATCCGGGCAGATCCAGGGCCGCATTGACGAGGTGATAGCCACCTGCGGCCTGGGTACGATGGCCCACAAGGACATCGGCCAGCTCTCCAAGGGTTACCACCAGCGTGTCGGCCTGGCCCAGGCGCTGCTCAGTGACCCGCCGGTGCTGATCCTCGATGAGCCCACGAGCGGCCTGGATCCCGCCCAGATCGTGGAGATCCGTGCGCTGATCAAGCGTATCGCCACCGAGAAGGCCATCCTGCTGTCCACCCACATCCTGCCGGAAGCGCAGAATGTCTGCTCACGGATCCTGATCATCAGCAATGGCAAGCTCGTGGGTGAAGGCACCTCGGGTGAGCTTCTGGACATGGTCAGTGGCAATGAGGAATACCGCATCCGCCTGCGCGGCGGGGATGGTATTGTGGCGAAGCTGGAGCAGCTCAAGGGCGTCAGCAGTGTCACCAGCAACAATGAGAACGGCGAGCTGGCCTGCACGATGATCGCGGAGAACGGCGTGGACCTGCGCGAGCAGATCTTCGATACCGCCGTAGCCGCTGGCAGCAAGCTTTTGGAGCTGACACATAGTTCCACTTCGCTGGAGGATGTCTTCCTGCAGCTGACCGGTACGACCGGCCTGCATGCCGAAGCGGCGAGCAGCGCGGGAGGTGACACAGATGAATAGGATCAGTACCGTCTGGGACCGCGAATTCCGCGCCTTCTGGCTGAGCCCCATCGCCTACATCATCATCATCGCCTTCCTGGCGCTGACGAATTTCCTCTACTTCCGCACATTCTTCCTGGAGGGCCAGGCCAGCCTCAGGGTGTTCTTCGACTTCCTGCCCTGGACTTTCATGCTGATCCTCCCCGCGCTGACCATGGGCCAGTGGGCGGAGGAGCGCAAGACCGGCACCATTGAGCCGCTGCTGACCCTGCCCGTCACCGAATGGCAGGTCGTGCTCGGCAAATACCTCGCCAGTGTCAGCCTGCTGGCCTGCATCCTCTTGCTGACCACGCCGCTCGTGCTGACGGTCAGCAAGCTGAGCACCAACGGGATCGACGGCGGGCAGACCATGATGAGCTACTTCGGGGCCCTGCTGCTGGGAGCCAGCTACCTGGCGATCGGCTCCTGGGTCTCCAGCTTCAGTGACAACCAGATCGTGGCCTTCATCCTCTCGCTCGCCGCCATCGCCGTACTGCTGTTCGTGGGCCTGCCCTTCGTGACCTACTTCGTGGAGGGCGGCTTCTCCGTCTTCCTGCGCAACCTGGGGCTGACGACGCATTACTCGAGCCTCGGCCGCGGCGTGCTGGACATGCGGGACCTGCTGTACTTCGGAAGCGTGATCTACCTGTTCACCTTCCTCACCACACGCATGGTCGAAAGCCGCAAGTGGAGCTAGGAGGGAGATGATGGATAACAGACTAAAGAGAAAGGGAAACAGCCTGGCGGAGATCTTCATCGTCGTTGCCATCGTGCTCGTGGTGAACCTGCTCGCCTACAAGCTGCTGCGCTACCGCGTGGACTTCACCGAGAACAAGATGTACACGGTCAGCCAGGCCACGAGGAACTTCCTGGCCAACCTGGATGCCCCGCTGACAATCGACTTCTACATGACGGGCGAGCTGCCCCCGCAGCTGGCCTCGATGCGCACGGAGGTCAGGGACCGCCTGGGTGAATTCGAGAGCCTGGCCCGCGGCAACCTGGTGATCCGCTACATCGATCCGAAGGACGACGAGGAGCTCAAGCAGAAGGCCCAGGAAGATGGCGTGCCGGAGGTCGAACTGGAAGTGCGGGAAAAGGACAAGCGCTCCACCCGCAAGGTGTTCTTCGGGATGGTAATGTCACACCTCGACCGGATGGAGAGCATCCCCTTCGTGATCAGCACCGAGAGCCTGGAGTATGACGTTGTCAGCCGGCTGGTGCGCCTCACCAAGGACAGGAAGCCGGTGCTCGGCGTGTTCGAGGGCACCTTCAATGCCAACCAGCAGCAGGGCCAGCCCCCGGAGCAGACCTACAACACCCTGCGCCAGCTGCTGGGCGGGCAGGAAGGCCAGTATGAAATCAAGCGCATCGGCGGCGAGGAGCAGGTGCTGCCCGATGACATCGACGGCATCTTCCTCGTGGGAGCCTTCGGCCTGTCCGACAGCATGAAGTACAGCATTGACCAGTTCCTGCTGGGCGGCGGCCGGGCGATCATTGCCATTGACCCGGTCATGATGCTGAACCAGCAGGGCATGGAGAACCAGGCTTACCCGAGCCTGCCGACGATGGAGGACCAGCTGGAGAAGTACGGCATCCGCTTCAACAAGAAGATGATCGCGGATCCGGTAGCCTCCGAGACGGTCATGGTGCCAACCAACCTGTTCCCCGTTCCGATGCAGTACCCGCTATACGTGACTATCGGACCGGAGGGCTTCAACCATGATGTCCCCGCGGTCCGCAACCTGGAGAAGCTGCTGATGCCGATGACCTGCCCCCTGCAGGAGGTGGAGACGGACGGCGTGACATTCCAGGCCCTGGCCAATACCAGCGGCAACGCCTTCACGATGAACAGCCCCTTCGATGTGGGGATCCAGCAGGACTGGGAATACCTGGCAACCGAGTCGGAGTCCAGCGGACCGTATCCCGTGGTGGCAATGGTCAGCGGCAGGTTCGCCACCGCCTTCCCGGAGGGAGCCCCGGCCCCGCCCGCGCCGCGCGAGAATGAGGACGGCACCATGAACCCCGTGGTGGACCCCTTTGCGGGCCATACCCATGTCAGCGTGGGAACGGAGGATGCCAACCTGATCGTGCTGGCCAGTGCACGGGCCATGACTGACAACCTGTTCAAGCAGGCCCAGACCAATGCCCTGTTCGCCTCGAACATCGTGGACACGCAGCTGCTGGGCGACGAACTGCTGGGCATCCGCTCCGCACCCGTGACCTCGCGGCCGATCAAGGCTGACCTGACGGAGGCGGAGAGGAACACCTGGAAGTGGATGAACATGGCCGGCGTCCCTGCCCTGCTGGTGCTGTTCGGCCTGCTGCTGGGCTTCTTCCGCCGGGCCCAGCGCCGCCTGATCGAGGCGAAGTACGGCGGAGTCTGAGGAGATTGAGATGGCAGCTAGTGGCAAGACAAACCTGACGACACCGATCATCATCCTCGCGGTACTGCTGGTCGCGGCCTGGTTCGCCTTTGGCAACAACGGTGGTGGCAGCCCGGAGGAACAGCAGGCTGCGCTCAGCGCGGGGATGCTCGTGGACCTGGACCGCGATGCGATCAGCCGGCTGGATATCAGCACGCCCAAGGGGGAGTCCTATTCCCTGCTCAGGCAGGATGACAGGTGGTTCGCCCTGAGGGACGGCGAGCAGTATCCGGCTGACGAGGCCCGTACCGGCACGCTGCTGGATGCCCTGCCGGACCTGGCGAGCGAGGCCGAGATGAGTGAGAAGGCCGAGCAGCATGCCACCTTCGAGCTCAATGACGACCAGGCCTACAGCCTGGCGGTGTACGGCGGCGGCAGCGACCCCAGTGTCAGCCTGCTCGTCGGCAAGAGCACACCCAACCTGAAGGGCTGCTATGTCCGCCGCAGCGGGGAGAATGAGGTCCACAAGGCCAGTGCCAACCTGCGCACCTCGCTGGGCTATTCCTTTGACGACTACCGCTCCAAGCAGCCGTGGCCGTACGACCCCGCACTGGCAAAGTCCCTGACGGTCACGCCCGTGACGGAGGACGGCGAATTCAGCGGTGAGACGATGCAGTTCTCGCTGGACGGCGAGTTCTGGGTGGCGGCTGACGGCACGAACGGCAACCAGAATGACATCCGGGAACTGGTTGACAAATTCAGCGGGCTGCGGGTCCAGACCTTCATTGATGACCCGGACAGTCTGCCCGCGGAGCAGTACAACCCGCAGGCCACTGCCTGCCTGAAGGTCTCCAGCGGCGGCACGGAGCATGTGCTGAGGATCCACGGCCGCGAGGAAGGCAACATCGTTGTCAGCGACGGCAGCGGGCGGGTCTACAAGACCAGCCGCAGCAACCTGAACTTCCTGCTGGAGCAGGACTTCGCCGCGTTGACTTTCTATGAGGAGCCCGGGCCGGAGCCGGCTGCTGATGGCGCAGTGGTGATGGATGGCGCAGCGGCTGAAAGCACAGACACCGCAACGGGCGATACAGATGCAGCTGGAGATTCCGCGGACGGAGCCTGAGCCGGAGACCCTGGCCACCGCCCGGACCCGGCATGCGGGGATTCCCTGTGGCTGGGCTAGAATGTTCACATGGCGGGCCTGGAATCAGCTTCCTGGACACTGTTTGACATCAGTCGGCTGGCCTGCATCTTCCTGCTGGAAATGGGCCTGCTGATCTTCGTCCTGCGAATCAGTAAATACGGCGCAATCCGGATCGCCGCCATCGGCATAAGCCTGCTGGGCTTCTTCCTGCTGTTCATCGGAATCCTGTGGAGCATGCAGCTTTCCTGCCCGCCGTACATCCATCCGCTGCACGTCCAGCTCGCTGCAATCGGCCTGGCCGGGATCCTCGCCGCAGTTGCCTGCAGCGACGGCGGTGTCAGGCGCGACCTGTTCATCCTGCACGGCCTGATCATCGGATTCGTGCTGCTGCACTGCGTGATCCTGTACTGCATCATGCTTGTGGCCAATGAGGAAATGAACAGCAGGACACTGATGGTGCCCTAGGCTGACAATCAGGCAGCGGGCTGGCGGATCGTGCAATAATCACCGTATGGGCAGATTCGGAGCAATTGAGGGACTGATCCTGTTCGTGTTACAGCTGGCTGCCGTGGCCATCGCCCTGCGGACACTGGGTTTCCCCTTCGGCCGGCTGCTGCTCGTGACCCTCGCCACTTACCTTGCGGCCTTCATCGCCCACATCATCGGATTCATGCTGCTGCCCGATGACGCCCCGCGCCTGGCCACCCGCCCGGTGATTGCCCTGATCTGGTTCGCGGCCAGCGCCCTGGCCTGCCTGCCCTTCCTGCGGGAACGCCGCGCGCTGCTGGTGCAGTGCGGCCTGGCCTGCATGCTGGCCTACCTGCTGTTCGCCTTCTCCATGGATTACCTGAAACCGGCCTGAGGAATTCACGGCAACTGAAACTACCCGCTGGAAATTCCGTATTACAGGTATCAGCTTCAGAATCATTGAGTGGAAGTTCAATGATCCGGAGCCGAGGATTAATTTCCTTTGGATGGACCCGGAGATCCACGCCAGTTCAGGATTTCCGGGCCGATGGGGTGAAAGATGTTTATCAGTATGCTTGCTTTCGCGGCGAACACCGCAGCTATCTATTACGGCGCCCGCAAGACCGGCGTCGGGGAAATCGGCCTCGGCCAGGCCCTGGCGGTTTCCACCGTGAACCTGATCCTGTGGATCGGCGGAGCCGTGGTTCTCGGCCTGCTGCTCTTCCCGATCAAGGCGCTCGCACCATTCCTGTTCTTCAACGCCCTGTTCTTCGCGGCCACCTCGCTGGCGGCCCGCCAGGTGCTGGAGATCGAGTGGGAGAAGGCCTGGACCCTGGGCCTGATCGGCATGGTTGTCAACCTGCTGGTCCGCATCATCCTCTTCTAACAGCGAAGATCAATTTACCCAACCTGGCCGCCGGTCCCCGTTGCCAACGGCGGGGACCGGCCAGCCTTATATTCCAGCCGGTATGGAATCAACAGCCAAGGGGGTGCAAGCATGACAGGGCCCTGCGCAATCCTGCAGCCTTTGGGGACCTCGCTCGGTGGGGGACGGGTCAATCTCGTCATCCTGCTCATCGGCCTGCTGCTGCTGGGCGCCGGCTGGAGCGGCCTGACGGATGGCATGGGAAAACAGGACCGCCGCGGCGCCACGGAGACCAACATCTCCTCCCTGCTGGCCCTGCTGGCCGGCATTGCAATCCTGGCCTGGTGCGTCTACGAATGGATTCCCTTCGCCCCGCGGCCCTAGCCCGTACACCCCGCGCCTGCTAGCATGCTGCGATGCAGCTTTCGGAACTGGCACGCATGGTCTTCATCGTCAGCGATTTCAAGCTGGCGCTGGCATTCTACCGGGACACCCTCGGGCTGAGCATGCAGGGCAGTGTTGACAGGGAGTGGGCCTGCTTCACATGCGGCGGCATCATGCTGTGCCTCTGCGGTTACAGTCCCAGCATGCCCTACGAGCCGCACAACCTGGGATCCTCCCCGGACCAGCTGCTGTTCCGCGTGTCCGACATTGATGCCGCCCGCGAGGAGCTGCTGCGCCGCGGCGTGGATGTGCAGCCTGTCCAGCAGATGAGCGCCACGGTGCGCATCGCTGAATTCCGTGATCCCGACGGGCGTTACCTGGGGCTGGAGCAGCAGACAGACTGAATCCGTTGCCAGCCTTGAGCAATCCGGCTCCGGCTCCCGTCCTGACTGCATGATCAGCCATCCAGCATGCGCTAAACTCACTGCCGCATGAACAAGCCTCCCGCCCGCAGCCGCCTTGGCCTCTTCAGTTTCCTGGCACTATTCGTCATCGTATCCGACCAGCTGTCCAAGGCCTGGTTCGTGTTCCGCCTGGGACGGCATGCGCATGCCTCCTTCGGGGAATTCCTCGGACCCTACTTCAGTCTCTGGGGCAAGCAGATGATCCAGGCCACATACTTCCCGCCCGTGCAGGTGGAGAAGGTCTGGGCCCCCTGGATCCAGTGGCAACTGACAACGAACACCGGCGCCGCCTGGAGCATGTTCCGCGGCAACAGCATCTATCTGAGCATTGTCAGCATCGTGATCGCCGTGGCACTCGTGATCGTCTGGAAGCGCTACTTCTCAGACAGGCTCGGCATGACCTGGATCTTCGGCCTGATCGTGGGCGGGGCACTCGGCAACTTCATTGACCGCCTGCGCCTGCAGGAGGTCGTGGACTTCGTCGACGTGAAGCTGCCGCTCATCGGCCGGTTGTTCCCGCGCCTGGGTGATCCCTACGACTTCCCGATCTTCAACATCGCCGACAGTGCCGCGGTGATGGGCACGATCTGCCTCGCGGTAGTACTCATCGTGATGGACATCCACGCCCTGGCACACCGCAAGCAGCCGGCCGGGGCAGCGGGTGCACATGATCCATTCGTCGGCGGACTGGAAGTTGACAGTGCCGCCCTGCAGGAACTGAAGGAGACCGCCGCCGAAGTGCGGCGCGGTGAGCGCTTCACCCCCCGTTCGCAGACAGGCTGGAGCGGGAACATCCCCGCGGACCAGCCGCCCGGACAGGGCCGGGAAGACTCTGATGAAAATCGGTGAACGTGAGCAGCAACTGCTGGCAGCCGGACTCAGCGGCATCGCCGGCTGCGATGAGGCGGGGCGTGGTGCCCTGGCCGGCCCGGTTGTCGCCGCAGCCGTGGTGCTGGACTACGACAGTCTGCCGCGCGGCATTTCCGACTCCAAGCAGCTCACTCCCGCCCAGCGCGAAGCTGCGGCCGTGCAGATCCGTGAGCTGGCAATTGCCTGGTCCACTGCCGCAATTGATGCCGGGACAATTGATCGTGATAACATCCTCAATGCATCGCTCGCGGCGATGAACAAGGCTGTGCTGGCCCTGCCGGCCGGTCTGGAGCATGTGCTGGTGGACGGCAACCGCCTGCCACCCGACAACGGCTTTCCGACTGAGGCCATCGTCAAGGGAGACAGCCGGGCGCTGTGCATTGCCGCAGCCTCGATTCTTGCCAAGGTGGAACGGGATGCCCTGATGTGCTCGCTGGCCGGTGAACACAGAGGTTATGGCTTTGAAGTGCATAAGGGCTACCCGACGTCGGAGCACATTGCGGCATTGCGGCGTCTCGGACCATGTCCTGAGCACAGGCGCAGTTACGCTCCGGTGCGCGGGCTGCTGCAGGAGGAGCTGTTCGGCTGCTGATTTCGTTGTGCAGAAAATTGACCGGGAAGCTGCACAGCGATACAATAGGGATGTTATATCGTGAATGAATTAGCGATATAA
The DNA here is from genome assembly GCA_024645305.1 of Planctomycetales bacterium. Taxonomy (GTDB): domain Bacteria; phylum 4484-113; class 4484-113; order 4484-113; family JAFGCY01; genus JAHEFU01. Next base: position 4,309 of record JAHEFU010000060.1, on the reverse strand, counting down.
CCAGGAACCAGGAGTACAAACATGGATGAAGCGAATGTCCAGCAGATAGGCAATGCACTGCAGTTCTATGACTATGCAGTGTTCGGATACCTGGCAGCTTTCACGATCTACGCGGTGCACGTGTTCTTTGCACGCCATCCGCGCGTGGGCCAGGTAGCTGCGCTGGTTCTGGCCAGCGCCTGGGTGTTGCAGACCGTATTTTTGGTCAAGCGCACCATGTTCTACTTCGAGCAGCACGGTGGTTTCGTGCTGCCCTCCACCAACATGTTCGAAGTGATGAACTACTTCGTCTGGTTATCCGTGCCGATTTACCTGATCGTTGAGGCGCGGATGATCAAGACAAGGCTGTTTGGAGCCTTTGCACTGTTCATTCCTCTGCTGATGCTGGCCTTCAATGCCCGCTCAATGTCCATGGATGTGGGTGCCGCCGATCCCAGGGAGCTGTTCCCCTCACTCAAGAGTTACTGGCTGTGGATCCACGTCAGCTGCATGATCCTGAGCTATGCGATCCTCGCCCTCGGAGCGATCTTCGCCTTCCTCTACATCCTGCGGGCGCTCGGTGTCCTCAACCTTGAGCGCTTCAGCTCGAAGTTCAGCCTCAAGGACCTGGACCGCAGCAGCTACCGCATGGTGCTGTTCGCCTTCCCGGTGCTGACACTCGGTGTATTCCTTGGTGCCGTCTGGGCGGACTCCGCCTGGGGCCGTTACTGGGGCTGGGATCCCAAGGAAGTCTGGGCGCTGATCATCTGGCTGGTCTACCTCGGCTACATCCACTTCCGCATGATGGGCTGGGTCGGCTACCGGCCTGCTTTGCTCAACCTGCTGGGATTCAGCACCGTGCTGATGACCTTCTGGGGTGTGAATGTGCTTGCCAATGTATTCGGCCTCAACAGTATCCATGCCTACAGCAACGGTGGCCAGGAGGACATATATTTCCTCGTGATCCTCGCGGTGGGCGGACTGGCTCCGATCATCATGCTCTTCCTGCCCGGTCCCAAGCGTGACCTGAAGGATTTGGAGGATGAGGAGGATGAAATCGTCCCCAGTCTGCGTGACCGTATCGTTGGCAGCGGATCGGGTTCAGAGGGGCTGCCCAGCCCTCCCGGACGGAGTCCGGAACCAATGGATGACCGGGAGCAGAACTGAGCATGGCTAAAGCTAAAACCTGGGGACCGTTCAACTTCCTGTGGAAATGGTTGAACAGCCTCCCTATCGCGATCTATGTGATGCTGCTTCTGGCAGCCCTCAATGCCCTGGGCACCGTGCTGCCCCAGGAACACCTCGTGGGCGGTATGTCAGAGCTGCCCATTGACCAGCAGTACATCCAGAAGTATGGCCAGCAGCGCTGGGAAATCATCCGCATGCTGGGCCTGCACCACATCTACTTCACGCCGGTGTTCTTCATCTCGCTGGTCTGGCTCTGCGTCAGTGCCACGATCTGCAACATCACCCGCTACAAGCGCACGATGCGCGAGTGGAAGACCCCCGCCGTGACGCGCGGCCCCGGCTTCTACAAGGCGGACCGGCGCAGCATGGAAATCGCTGAACCGGCTGCAGGCAGTGCGACTGAGATTGCCGGCCTGCTGGAGAATGAAGGCTTCCGCCTCCGACAGGAAACTGACGACAAGGGTGCGCAGTGCATCTACGGTGACCGCGGCTTCATGCAGCGCTGGGGCATGATGGTGCTCCATGTGGCGGTGCTGGTGCTGCTGTTCGGCGGGATCTACGGCAGCATCTTCGGCAACAAGGGCAATGTGCGGATGGCGGATGGTGAAAGCAAGACCCTGACCCTCAACCTGGCGGCGGGCAAGCACCCGCTGGTGCGCTGGTTCCTTGAGAAGTTCCCGGACCGCAGCTACAACCTGAGCCAGGACCGCTTCCGGATCGACTACGGCCGCAAGCTGGTGCTGCCCACGGTGCTGCAGAACGATGAGGAATTCAGCGCGGACTTCCAGGAGTACTCCCACTTCTTCGTGAAGGATTACGTCAGTACCCTGACCGCTGAGCGCAACGGGGTGGTTGTCAGCCGGGAAGTGATCGTCAACCATCCGCTGGTGATTGACAAGCTGATGCTGTTCCAGAGCGGCTATGAGCAAAACGGCTTCCTGGCGATGGACCTGCAGGGTGCGGTCACCGAGGAACTTGTGCCCGCGGAGATGTGGCTGAGCATCGTGCCGGATGCCAGTGGCAACCCCGCGCTGGCCCGCGCCGAGGACAACGGCGGGATGTCCGACAAGGTCTTCCTGCTGGAGAAGGTCAAGGCCGGTGATCTGTACATTGACGGCGAGAAGCGCGAATTCCTCGGGCCGCTGACGGTGGCGCATGTGCAGAACCTGATGACCGGCGAGCTGAGCGATATGATCATCGACACTGAGCAGGGCTTCCCCATGAGCTTCAGTGGCAAGCCGATGCTGGTGCGCCTGTCGGATAGGATCCAGAATTTCTCGATCTTCTCCTACAAGCGCGACCCCGGCATGCCCACCCTGTACATCGGCTGGATCCTGATGATCATCGGTATCGGCGTGGCACTGTACATCCCCTTCCACAAGGTGCATGTGCGCATTGAGGGAGAGCGCGCGATGTTCGTCGTGACCGGAGGTCGCGGTGGCGGGCTGAAGGGCCTGAAGAAGCGGATACACGCTATACTCACTGCTTAGTAGGCATGCGGGCAGAACAGCTGAACAACTACATTGACCTCGTGGAGGAACGGATCGGGGAAATCCTCGCCGATTCCGACCAGCTGGTCACTCGCTACGTCACTGACATCTCCAAGTCCCGCGGCAAGCGCCTGCGCCCGCGGATGCTCATCAGCTTCAGTGAGATCTTCGGCGGCTCTGAGTTCGCGAGCGCCATCAACTGCAGCGCCTGCTGCGAGCTCCTGCATACCGCTACCCTGATCCACGATGACATCATCGATGAAGCGGACACCCGCCGTGGCAACCTGACCCTCAACAGCATGTATGGCAACGAGGTGGCGGTGATCGTCGGCGACTACGTGCTGGCCCTGGTGCTCAAGAGCCTCAACCTGGAACGAGACTTCAACCTGACCGAGATGCTGCTTGATACCAGCCAGGAACTCGGACTCGGCGTGATCGAGGAAGTCCTCAACCGCAACAACTTCCACCTCAGTGTGGAGAAGTACTACGATGTGATCCACCTCAAGACCGCGGTGCTGTTCAGCCTCTGCTGCTCCATGGGAGCCTACCTCGGCGGTGCTGACGAGCGCCGGATCAAGCTCGCCGGTGAGTACGGCCGCCTGCTGGGCCTGGCTTTCCAGATCGTGGACGACCTGCTGGACCTGACCCAGGATGAGCAGAACACCGGCAAGCCGGTGATGAGCGACCTGCGCGAGGGGCGGATCACCCTGGCACTGGTGCATGCCCTG
>JAHEFU010000060.1:0-914 GCA_024645305.1 Planctomycetales bacterium | reverse complement strand
TCCAGCCATGCGGAGCAGGATGCCGAGGCCATCAAGGCCCACCTGCTGGCGGGCGGGAGCATCCAGTTCGCGATGGACAGCGTGCGTGACTTCATTGCGCAGTCCCGCAGCGTGGCCCTGCGGCTGGCGGATGAGGTGCGCAACCCGGACTGGCTCAGTGAGCTGGAGGACATTGAGAAGCAGGTGCTGGCAGCACTGCCGGCCAGCGTTGCCAGCAGCTGACTCAGCTATCCGCCGCCAGGCCATCCCCTGCCGTTGACAATTCCCCCAGCACGGGCCGGATCGCCCAGGAGCTCGTTGTCGTGTTGCCCCCGAAGCTGAATTCGCGCCGGGACAGTTCCCAGCCCCCGAGGATCACACCGCTGTCCAGCAGCAGCGAGCCGGTCTCGGGATTGCCATCCCCTGTCCAGCCGGCAAAGGCTTCATGCAGTTCCAGGAAGCGGGCGAGGAAGTCCGCGCTGTCCTTGCCCTGCTCCGTCAGCCAGTTGTCAGTGAAGGACAGCTGCTGGACCAGGCTGTTCTCGGCCAGCTGCAGCTCGATCACTGGATAGCCGTCATCCTTGAGCACCGTATAACTGTCCAGCCGCGTCCGCGGCCTGAGCAGGCGGATCAGGGAGAAGCCCTCGCTGCGCTGGCCGGAGTGCGGGTCCAGCCCCAGCCCGCTCACGAGCTCAATGCCCCCACGGCTGACCTTCTGCAGCAGTGCATCCAGCTCCCGCGCGCTGTCCAGCTGTGTGGGCAGCTCAGGGGACCAGCTTTCCTGCATCCCGGCCTCGGAGATGAAGCTGCGCCGCGTTGCCAGGGTGGCACCGGCATCCACGCCGATGCAGTAGAAATTCCACTCGGGAATATCACCGTGCATCGTGAAGCGCTTGTGTGTCATGTAGGCTGGACCCCATGTGCCTGCTTCGGCG
>JAHEFU010000059.1 GCA_024645305.1 Planctomycetales bacterium | reverse complement strand
GGCAGGTCGAAGGCCACGGACAGACCTGTCTGGCCGCTCTTCAGCAGAAAGTGGTAGCGCTCATTGGTGGCCGCCGCAGTGCTGAAGCCAGCATACTGGCGCATCGTCCAGAAGCGCCCGCGGTACATGCTCGGTTGCACACCTCGTGTAAAGGGGAATTCCCCGGGGAAACCCAGCGAATCTGAGTAGCTGCGCTCATGTTCCCAGGGTCCGGCCAGCGGATCGATCCGGAAACCGCTCGTGCTGGCAAACTCAGCTCGGCGCTCCGGGCGCTTTGCAATGAAGGGTTCATAGCGCTCCCGGCGCCAGCCCTGGTAGGCATCAGTGTCAGTCATCGGGCCCTATTCTATAGCAGTCCAGTCCCGCAGGTGGACCCTATGGCGAAGTGTTTCCCTGGACCGGCCTGCCTGCTGGAATAGTTAATTCAGGATTCATGTAGCAAGTGGAACCAATACGCCTGCGGACTGGTCTGATAAGGTGAAAGGCTGGAAATCCTCCTTGAGGATTGCTCCGGCAGATGTAATAATCATGGAGTGGGTGAAACCAACTTGCACACCGTCTACCTGAGCTTCGACGATGAGTTCGAATTTTCCGCGAAGATGCCGGAGGAACTTCTCGTCAAGGCGATGAACAGTACGCGGCCGATCTTCCTGACTGATGACTTCATGGGGCGCGTGGCCCAGATGAAGCCCGACCAGGTGATCCGCGATATGGTGCGTGATCTGCATCGTGACAAGAACCCCGATGAGACTGACGAAATCCTGCGCTGGTACTACCTCTTCATGGACTTCGAGAAGGACTTCCCCCGCATGCTCCTCATGCAGGGCAATATAGACCAGAGCAACTAGGCAGCACTGCCTGCCTTTTCCCCCGACCGACTGACGCCGGCTGCTACGCGCGCGCAGTGCTGCAGGCTGTCATGCATGGTGATCAGGCAGGCTCAGGGCCGGCGGTGGATCAGAAGCGGCTGATTTCCACCATCTCGTAGAGACTGAGAATGTCGCCTTCCTGGACATTCAGGTTCTCGATCATGAAGCCGCATTCGAAACCGCTCTTGACTTCCCGGACATCGTCCTTGAAACGACGCAGGCTGTTGAGCGTCATGTTCTCCAGCACGACCTCGCCAGCCCGGAGCAGGCGGTATTTGTCGCCGCGGCGGGCCACGCCGTCAAGCACATAACCACCTGTGACTGTCTGGCTCTTGGTCTGCTTGAAGATCGCCCGGACCTCCAGCTTGCCCACGGCCTTCTCCTCGAACTCGGGATCGAGCATGCCCTTGAGCGCCAGCTCCAGGTCTTCGGTGACCTTGTAGATGATCTCGTAGCTGCGGACGTCCACCTTTTCCTTATCCATCAGCCGCTTGGCGTTGGAAGTCACACCGGTGGAGAAGGCAATGATCACCGCTCCGGAGGCCTGGGCGAAGTTCACGTCGCTTTCGTTGACCTGCCCGACACCGCTGGAAATCACCTGGATCTCCGCTCCCTGCACGTCCAGCTTGCCGATCACGTCCACCAGTGCTTCCGCGCTACCCTGGACATCGGCCTTGATGATCAGCTTGAGGGTCTTGACCGCGCCTTCCTTGAGCTGTCCGTAGAAGGACTCCAGGCTCATGCGCTGCTTGGAGACCGTGGCCTTCTTGCGGATTTCCGTCAGGCGTTGTTCGGCGATGGCCGAGGCCTGCTTCTTGTTCTTGAATGTATAGACCTTCTCACCGTTCTCCGGCGGGTCCACGAAGCCCAGTACGCGGACGGGGAATGACGGACCGGCGGTTTCCACCTCGCGTCCGTGGTCATCCTCCATGCGCTTGATGCGCCCGATACTGGATCCGCTGAGCAGGTACTGGCCCTTGCCCATCGTCCCCTGCTGCACGAGCACCGTGGCCACGACTCCGATACCGGTGTCCACCTCGCTTTCGATGACAACACCGAACGGCGGGGCAGCGGGATCCGCTTCCGGATTGATCAGGTCAGTCTGGAGCAGGATCTTCTCCAGCAGCTCGTCAATGCCTTCCATCTTCAGCGCACTGACATGCGCGAACATCACGTCGCCACCCCATTCCTCGGGGACCAGTCCATGTTCGGCGAGCATGTTGCGCACACGCTCGGGATTGGCCTCTTCCTTGTCCATCTTGTTGACGGCGACGATGATCGGCACCTCGGCGTCCTTGGCGTGGTTGATGGCCTCGATGGTCTGCGGCATCACGCCGTCGTCCGCCGCGACCACGAGGATCACGATGTCGGTGATCCGGGAACCGCGGGCCCGCATGGCGGTGAAGGCCTCATGGCCCGGGGTGTCGATGAAGGTGATGTGCTTGCCCTTCTTCTCAACCTGGTAGGCACCGATGTGCTGAGTGATGCCGCCGGCCTCGCCCGCAACAACGTTGGCGGAGCGGATGGCATCAAGCAGCTTGGTCTTGCCGTGGTCAACATGGCCCATCACCGTCACGACCGGCGGGCGGGTCTGCATGTTCTCGGAGCCGATGTCCTCGAACTGCTTGAGCTCTCCCTCCGGTTCCGTGGCGAGGTCAACAGTGTAATCAATCTCAAAGTTGTCGGCGATAAGCTGGATCTCGTCAACGTTGGCAACATAGTTGATGTTCGCCATGATCTCCAGTTCGCGCATCAGGAAGCGCACGATCTCGGCGACCTTCACGCCCGTCGCCTTGGCAACGTCGCGGATGGTCATCTCGCCCGGGATCTTCAGGTGCGGGACAACGGTCGAGGACTCCTGCTGCTGCGAGGCAACCTTGAAGACCCGCTTGCGGCTGCGCATGCGGCCGTCGTCCATCTGTCCGCCGATGTTCTTCAGGCGTTTGCGCCGACCACCATGCTGCACGGTGGGCGTGGCGACGGCACCCCTGCGGCGGGGATCAGCGGTCTTCTTCTTGGCCGCGGCACCACCGGTACTGCGGCTGTCCGACTTGTCCTCGGGATCGGGCATGCTGATGATGCGCGGACCGCCGGAGAAATCAGGTTTGTCACCCCTGCCGGGCTTGCGCTTGTCCGTCGCGCGGGACTCGCTGGCTCCAGCGCCCGGGCGCTGGATGGCGGCACGGGCCGCCGGGCGGTCCTTGTCAGTCGAAGGTGTACGCGTCACGCTGCGCTTGGCGGTTTCACCGTCACCGGAATCTTCCTTGGCTTCCGCCGAAGGTTCCCGCCGATCCGGCTTGCGGACCCCGAAGAAGTCCTTGCGCGCACTGCGCTTCACCGGTCCGCTGTCCAGGTCAACCTTGGAGTCGTCATCGGCTACGATGCGCCGGGGGGCTTTCTTTTCCTGTGCTCCATTGGATGCACTGGGCGTTTCCGCCTCCACTTCCTCGGGCAGACCCTTGCGGCCCTTGGCTTGGCGCAGGCGGGATACGACGTCCTCTTCGATCTTGGACATCACGCCGAAACCTTCGGCCTCCGTATCCACACCTACCTCGCGCAGGAGCTCCAGCACTTCGCTGGTGCTCTTGACACCGAGTTCCTTGACCAGATTAATGACTGATTTCGCCATAGACTCCTAATGGGTCCCCGCAATTCATCCTGCGGGAATGCCCCTGAATGCGCGCGCGAGACGCTGCGCCTGATGCTGATTCAGACGAACGATAATCTTAGCATACTTCGAGTTTCTGAAGACCAGCACTCCCCGTCTCTGCACTGCCCTGAGGCAGTTCAGATCACGGCAGATGTAGATACTGCGGCCGCTGATTGCAGCTCCCGCACAGTCCGTGCGCTGCACGCTGCCATCCTCAAGCTGGAAACGCAGCATTCCCTGGCGGTCATGCCTCCGGCGGCATCCGATACAGGTCCTCGTAATCGTCCTGCCCGGTTTGCGGGCTTCATGCGAGCAGAATGCTATTCACCCGCCTCTTCGTCATCTGCCTCGGCGGAATCCGCATCGGCCTCCACTGTTTCACCGGCATCTGCGGAATCCCCGGAGGCTTCCTCCGCATCAGCCAGCTCGGCAACGGCATGCTTGCCGGCAATCTCCTCCGGCTCGTCAATGTAATCGCTTTCGTCGTCGTCAATGTAATCGCTTGCGTCATCCTCGCGCGGTATCTCGCCGCCGATTTCAGCCATTTCGGACTGGCTCTTCACATCCAGGAAGTAGCGTGTCAGCTTGCTGGCAAGCTTGACGTTGCGCCAGCCCTTGCCAATTGCCAGACTGATCTGGTCATCGGGCACAACTACGATGCCCTTGCGTTCCTCCTCAAAGATCTCCACGCTCATCACCTTGGCCGGACTAAGTGCTTCAGCAATGAATTCGAAGGGATCCTCCTTCCAGAGGACAAGGTCAATCTTCTCATCGTTGACATCGTGGCTGATTGCCGTGATACGGATGCCCCGGCTGCCGATGCACGAACCGACGGGATCCAGCTCGGAGAGCTTGCTGCGCACCGCCACCTTGGAGCGGTAGCCGGGATCGCGCGAGATTGCCACGATCTCAATGTTGCCTTCACGGACCTCAGGTACTTCATTCTTCATCAGCTCGCGCAGCAGGTCGGCATGCGTGCGGGAGAACACCAGCATCGGGGCCTTGCGCACGTTGCGCACCTCTATCAGCAGGCACTTCACGCGCTGGCCGGGATTCAGGCGCTCGCGCGGGATCTGCTCCTTGTAGGGGATGATCCCCTCCACCTTGTCAGGAGTCTCAACGTATACATCGCCGCGTTCCACGAAGAGCACGGTGCAGTTGATCAGCTCGAAGATCCGGTCGCCGTACAGGCGGATCACCTTGTCGCGTTCCGCATCCTTGATCAGGGACTTCAGCTTCTGCTTGAAGGTGTGGATCGCCAGATTGCCAAGCGAGGTCATGTCAGCCTCGAACCCAATGCTGTCACCGACCTCCGCTCCTTCCTCGATTTCCCTGGCCTGCGACACACTGATCTCAGCCAGCTCGTCGCTGACTTCCTCAACCACCGTTTTGGACAGGAAGGCCTCGATTACGCCACTGCGAAGGTCCACTTCGACTTCCAGATTGTCCGCTGAGCCGAAATTCTTCTCGTATGCGGCTTCAAAACCCTGCCTGAGGGCGTCAACAATCCGCTCCCGGGGGATGCCGCGAGTGGCTTCAATCTCCTGTATTGCAGCTGCGAACTGCGGATCTAACTTCATTTCAGAACTCCACTTTCGGAATGAGGTTCACCCTTTCGACTGAACCCCGTTCCACCTGGACGGTTTCCCCGCCCTCACTCGGGACTATCATGAACAACCTGTCCGTGAAACTGGCCAGCTGGCCCTTGAGGGTTGCCTTGTGCTGACCATCAAAGTAGCGGACCTTCACATCACGTCCAAGGAATTTCTCAAAATCCCGTTCCCGTTTGAGCACCCTGTCGAGTCCACCGCTGGACAGCTCCAGGCTGCTTTTCTCGTTGTAGACTCCCTTCATTTCCAGGAACAGCCGCACCTGGGGTGCCATGCCGCTACAGTCATCTATCGTGATATTCTCATCCCCGACATGCTCAAAGAGCACACGGTAGATGCGACTGGGTCCTTTTCCAGCAATGACGAAATCCACCAGCTGATATCCGTAATCATAGAGAAACTCATCAAGTTCCTCCTCCAGCTGTAGCATGTCTGTGTACATTGCAAAAAAAAGGCCACGAAGTGACCAGCGCCCGGAATCCGTTTGTCGCAGTAATAATAACACAGTTGATACCTTTGTTCTATGTAAGAACAATTTTGGGGTGCACACTCAGCCAGATGTGGCGGGAGCCCCACGGAGTCGGTGAGACTTGAATTAGAATAATGTCGGGTCTGATCCCGTCTGAAACTCAGTGAAGGCAATCCGTACAGTAGACAAGTATGTTTTCGTCGAAGCCGGCGGTCTGTTCGTGCTTGGATTCCTCGCATTCCTGGCATTCCTCCTGATCAATAAGCTCTTCCTCGAGGCAGACAAGCTGCTGGATCCCTCGCAGCCCGGCCAGGCCATCGCCCTCGTCACCCTGCTGGAAGCCCCGAACTTCATGACCTGGAGCCTGCCCATCGGCATCCTGTTCTCAACGCTGATGAGCATGGGCCGCCTGGCCAAGGACAACGAGCTGACGGCTTTCTTTACGAACGGCATCAGCCTGTACCGCCTGTTCATGCCATATCTGGTACTTTCATGCATCGCGGTCACCATCGCCTATTTCACGCAGGAAAACCTCGTGACACTCGCTGCGGCAAAGCAGCAGGAGATCATTGACGCGAATCCCGTGATCCGCCAGGATGAAAGCAAGGAAGCCGACCCATTCATCACACGCCTGGACAGTGGCCGCTTCCTGTCCGCCACGTCCTTTGATGAGAACAGCGGGGCCCTGAACAATATCGTCTATGACTCCTGGGATGAGGATGAGGGCGAACTCCTGGTAACCAGCCGCGTAGGTACGGTCAACAAGGCCATCCTCAACCTGGGAGTGAACCTCGCCACGCCGGCACATGTCTTCGACCACTTCACGACGGATGAAAAGATCACCGGCGGCAAGGAATCCGTGAAGCTGTACGACATGTACATCAACGAGCCTACGCACAAATCCAACATCGGACTGGCTCTGGCGGAGCAGTACACCGCCATCAAGACACCCCAGGAACTGACACAGACGGATCTGGCGGAGCAGTCCCGGATCAAGAAGGCCCGCGGAGAGAGCGTGGCCCATGAAATGACCGACTATCACCTGCGCTACAGCGGCCCATTCGCCTCACTGGCCTTTGCCCTGGTCGCCATGCCGCTGTCCCTGCGGGCCCCTCGTGATGAGCGCCTGCTGGGACTGATCATCAGTTTCGTACTGGTGCTTGTGTATTACACGATCTACTTCCTGTCCAAGCTGATGGGCTATAACGAGGTACTGCCGCCCTGGCTGGCCGCCTGGTCAATGAACATCATGTTCGCCTTCATCTCATTTGGCATCTTCGCTTTCAGCCGTAAATAAGCATGGTCAGGGACGAGGACAGGCGGGGCGAAGGGAACGCGGATGCTGCATCAGATCAAGCTCCCGATACCCCCGGGCTGGAAGATCAGACTGATTCCACGACTACCGCCAGTGTGAGCAGCGCGAAGCGGGCGACAGAGATCGTCACACATTACGAGAAGCGGAAAGTTGTTGACACTACCAGGGTGAAGCGCATCAACCTGATTGCCGCGGAGGACATCAAGCGGCAGGAGAAGATCCACGGCCTGCGGCTGACCCGCTTCATTGACGGGCGCAGCCGCCAGCAGAAGCTGGACAGCCCGCTGATCCGGGAGTCCCGCAAGTTCATCCGGGACAAGAAGTCGCGCACACACCCGGGTCGCAGCCTGACGCTCCACATAGACCGCCGCGGACGGGTGCGCGACATCGGTATGCTCCTGGCCCTGGGCGAACACAGGCAGGTAACACCCTGGCAGGTTGTCAAATCCGCCCTGAGCTGGCTGTTCGTGGTGCGCTTCAAGGTGCTGGTGATAGAGAAGTATCTCTGGCTGGAATCATTCGGGTTCTTCATGCTGGGCACGATGGGCTTCACATTCTTCCTGATCATCACTTCGATCTTCGCTCTCGGCGAGAAGATCTTCTCCAAGGGCATCCCGCCATTCACGATTGCCAAGGTGCTGCTGCTCAGCGCCCCGGCCTTCATCGTGCTGGCAATTCCCGTGGCGGTGCTGTTCTCCACCCTGATGTCAATGGGCCGGCTGAACCGTGACAACGAGATCGTGGCCTTCATGACCAACGGTGTGAGCCTGTACCGCATCTACATACCGTTCGTGACAATGGCAATCGTGGCCGGGCTGATGACCTGGTCCATCTATGAGCACGTGGTGCCGCCGACCAATCGTGAGTACAAGGAAGTGCTGAAGGTGTTCTGGACCGCCCAGGTGGTTGACTTCATCAAACCCGGGATCATCATCAAGGCTCCCCAGAAGAAGTACTTCTACGTTGACGAGATCATCAAGCAGCGCATCGACCTGCCGGAAGGCAAGTGGATGGACGAGAGCATCATGCTCAACATCCGGCTGTATGACTATTTTGTCAACGAAGGCGGTACGCGCCGCTTCCCGCGCATCTTCGTGGCTGAGCAGGGGCGTGTACGGGACAAGTTCCTGATCCTCGAGAATGTGACGCTCTACAACATTGACGAGACGAATGGCGACAGCCTGGTCTGCGCCGAGATGCCCGAGGTGAAGATCGACATCGGCACGCGGGTGGTGGAATACGCCCTCGAGCCACAGCCCACGGAACTGAACACGAAGGAACTGCGTTCGCGGATTGCGCGCACCCGGGATAGGATCGCCGCACTGGCATTCCCCAATCCGGGACTGCAGACCAAGTATGTCAAGGACTGGACGGAGTACTACTTCAAGTACTCCATCCCCTTCGCCTGCATAGCCCTGATGCTTGTCGCCGTGCCGGTCTCCCTGCGCGGACCGCGAGATGAACGGAACATGGGAATCATCCTCTCATTCGTGCTGATGATGATTTACTACATCATCTTCTTCAGCGCGCGCGTACTGGGCAGCCGGGGGGTGATACTGTCGCAGGACATTGTCTTCGCCGGTACGAAGCTCGCAGCCAAGGGTGACAATGTGTTCCATCCCATGATCGCCGGCTGGATGGCACCGATGCTGTTCGTGATCGCCTCAGTGGTCCTGATCGTCAAGGCGCGGAAGTAAGCCTGGATTCAGCCAGCCCTGCGCGGGGGCGTCAGGTCAGTCCCTGCTTCCTCGTTGCCAGGCTGGGGATTCGCCTCCTGGCCTTCGCCCATGTTTCCCGGTCCGGGATTCTCATCTTCAACGCGCCAGATCTCGTGCCTGTGGTCTATCCCGACTTCTCCCTTGAAGCGGATGTTGGAGGCGCTGCCGCTGTTGCTCGTGGATTTCACGGGATTCGTGGACTTGGTCACTTCGCCAGCGGATGCGGGTGTTCCATACTTCTCATAAAGCGGGTGCTCCTTGTCCTTGGGACTGGGAATTGGCCAGTAGCCGTTCTCGTGTCCGCTCGATTCCCTGGCAATGTACTCGGTACGCTTGACGCGTCCTTCAGTCGAGGGGTGGTCCTGCATCCACTCACCCATGTCATCCGCGCTGCCATACAGTGATTCCAGGCATTCCAGGCTGCGCATCATCCCGAAGGGATCGTAGCCGGCGTTATAGGACAGCTGCACACCATAGCGGTCAGATTCCTCTTCCTGGTCGCGATTGAACTTCAGATAGACAACGCCGCCGACGGATTCCAGCAGGTTCAGGGCATCCCGGTTCTTCTTGCCAAACAGCACACCAAGCACCGTCAGTCCTGCGGCACCCTGCATCGCCTTTTCATATCCCTCAGCCACATGCCGCTCCAGCACATGGCCGATCTCGTGGGCCATCACTGCGGCGACCATGCTCTGATCGTAGGCCATCACGTCCATCAGGCCCTGCGTGACATAGATGTAGCCTCCGGGGGTGGCGAAGGCATTGACCGTCTTGTCCTTGATCAGGAAGAACTGGAATTCAAATTCCGCATCCGCCATGCCCGTCTGGTTCATGCTGACGAGTTTGCTGCCGATATCCTGCACAATCCTGTTGTGCCTGTCCTGGCTGTCCGGTGCAAAGACGCCCGGTTCCTTGCGAAAGTCCTCCAGCATCTTTGCGCCAATGCGGTTCTCATCCTCAACGCTGAGTTTGAACAGACTCTTCAGTTTCAGACCACCGGCACTGGCCTGCTGCGGCAGAAACATCACCGCCAGCAGGATAAGCACTGCTATTCTCGCAATCATGTAGATACCCTACCCCTCAAATTGCGCTTTACTTGCACGTCAAGCATTGAGCGCTCCGGATATATAGACGTGGATCATGGCCTGTTTGATCCATGATTGTGCAATTTCCCACCGATTGCTGCTCAAGCCTGCGGCAGCAGGCAGAAAAGCTGAATGGGCCGGGCACGCGGCCTGCAGAAGCGCCTGCTGATGATGGCACTGAGATCCCTGAAGGAAATCTCAGCGTATTCAGGATCCAGATCCTCCATCGCGGAATTCAACAGGGATGCCCGTTCCATGGAAACAATGTAATCCAGCTCATCAGTGGTTAAATCACCGTTTGAGGTGAGTTTGGCGAGTTCGATGCTCCAGTACAGATGGCAGTCCTGGGACAGGAAGGGGTTGAAGGCGTAGTGGCGGGTCACCAGATTCAGGCTGGTACCGAACTGCCTGTTAAAGCTTTGCAGCATTGGTGCACTGGAAAGCCGGCAGTAGCGCATCCCGGTCTGCAGGATAGTCTGGCCGCTGATCATGAGCAGAGTCCGGAAGCGTTGTGGTAATTCGGGCTTCTCACGCCGCAGTTCCCTTTGAATCTCCAACCAGGCTGTGAGCATCGCCCGCGGCGTCATTACTCTTTCAACATAGTGCTTCGGAGCCAGCCACTTGCAGAGCCCCAGGATGTAAAGGGAATTCAGCTTGCCGCTGATCCGCAGCTCGCTGAGCTGCATGCCGGGCTGGCACTTACTTTCAAGTCCCCGGATGTCAGCCAGGATGCCAGCTGCGATAGCTATGGCGTCAGCGAATCTTTCCTGCCTGATGTGGTAGTGCGCCAGCATCACCCTGCAGCACCAACGGTAATCAGTGAACTGGCTGAATTCCGTTCCCGTGAGCTGGATATCTGATGTCTTTTCAAGATTGCAATTCAACTGCCGGAGCTTTAAAAGATCGGAAGAAATGCAGGCGCTCTTTATGTCTGAGTAATATTCATGCATCAAGGTGGACAATTTCACTAGTCTTGCTCCCGAAATCCAGTAAACCTATCGATTCGACCATTTCATTTGTATGCCGGTACATTATTTTACCCTCATACATCGCTTATCTGGAATCTTCTAACTCCAACGAAGCTGCATATCAGTCAATTGGTATAGCATCAGCGGCAATCAGCAGCATGAAGAAATCCCGTCCAATATCAGATCCACTGTGCAATGAGACTGGAATTACTGTAGGAACACTTAACTGCAGGTTCCGGTGAGAATATACCCGAGTTGGACTCTCACCCTGTGGACTGGCGCCCGGCAGGTGAAAATGTCTGATAACGGGACCGGCTTACTGCTGCTGTTCGGTTTCCGGCAGGCCGACTGTCTTGTCAGCAGCTTCGCTGTCGCGGTTTTCCATGCCCCATTCAACCTTGAACTGCTCCAGCAGTTCCTGGGCCTCAATGCGCTCGGCGCGCTTCTCCAGCTGGATTTCGCGCATGTCGACGGTCTCGATGGCCATATCAAGCTTGCCTTCCGCCATCGCGGTCTTCTGGCGCAGCTTCTCCATCATCTCTTCGTAGTTGCCGTCCACATCCCCGACTTCAAAGGACTCAAAGACACTGGCCACTTCCGCTTTCCACTTGCTGGCCTGGTGCTCCCGGATGGCGGTCATGGCTGCATTGATCTTCTTATCCATCTCGCGCTTGTAATCCGTCTTGAATTCAACTGCCTTTTCGTAGGCTTCCTTGGCTTTCTCCAGCTGCTCGAATACCTTTTCCTTGCTGCCCTGAACCTGCTTCAGCCTGATGGCGTAATCCCCGGCCAGCTCCTCATCTCCTGCCTCGAGGGCTGCCTTGATGCGGGAAGTCAGCTTGCGCTCGTTGTCAATCGCATCCTCATAGTCCTTCTGCATCAGATTCAGACCACCGCGCATCTTGGCCAGATTTGCGTTGATCTTGGGCATCTGATCGCGCATGTCGCGAATGGTCTGCTTGAGAATCAGCTCGGGATTCTCCATTGACTCGATCGCGCCACCGAATATTGAGCGCATCCACCTTACGAAGCGTTGCCACATGACTGCATTTCCTCCAAAGATCAGGGTTATTGTAGCGTGTGCAGGCCCGGGCGGATTCACACAATACCGGTCAGACGCAACTTCGAGCTGCATTACGTCAGTTTGCCTGCATTTATGTGGATACAGGTATTTATGTCGCGAGAATCGCGGAAGTTGTGTTAATATTTCTCTTCCGCCGGTCCAGTGCCGTTTTCGAGCGTGCGCTCCGGTGGAAATCTGATCAGAGGACTTAACGAGGGGCTCAAATGAAGCGCACCTACCAGCCGAAAAAGAGACGCAGAATGCGTCGCCATGGATTCCGTGCCCGGATGAGCACACCCGGTGGCCGTCGCGTACTGGCGGCCCGTCGCGCCCGGGGACGCAAGAGCCTCACCGTCTAGTGAGCCTGGTTGCCCTGCGCGGCAGGCCCCTGTTCCGGCGGATCACCACCACCGGGTTCCGGCAGGCGAGCCGCGGGACGGTGGTGTTCTGGGTAGAGAACGACCTGGAACACAACCGCTTTGGGATTGCGGTTCGCAAGGCTGTCGGGAATGCAGTCCGCCGCAACCGGATCAGGCGCTGGGCCAGGGAATATCTACGCAACAGCGAATCGAAGCTGCGATCCGGTGTGGATGTGGTGATCCTGGTCAGCCGAGAGGAATGTGTGGGGAGCTACGAGGAATTCACGGATCATCTATCCCATGTGTTTGACCTGTCATATCTCAGAAGCAGCGAAACTCGAAAGCCAGGCCAGCCAAGGCAATCTGGCTCATCGGATCGGTCGCCTGCCCGCAGGCCTCATGATCCTGGTGATTGAGTTCTATCGACGTTACATCTCGCGATTCTCACCTCCCAGTTGCCGCTTCACTCCAACCTGTTCCCGCTATGCGCTTGATTCACTACGGCGTTACGGACTGATCAGGGGCTGCTGGCTGGCCACCTGGCGCGTGTTGCGTTGCAACCCGTTCCATCCGGGAGGATACGACCCCCTGACATGATGAACCTCCTGAACACAATGCTTCCAGCCTTCATGCTGCAAAGCCTGGACAAGATCCGCGACCTGATGTCCAAGGGTGAATCCCTGCTGCCGGATTACCAGGCCTATCTCAGCGGACAAGGCATCTTCGGCAACATCATCGGCACCTTCGCCGTGTTCTTCCTGTACCTGATCAACACGATCGGCGACCTGCTGGGAAGCTACGGCCTGGCAATTGTGCTGACTGCCGTCATCGTCCGCTTACTGCTGTACTTCAGTGGCCTGACAGTCGCGCAGATCCGTGGCATGAAGAACATGCAGGCCCTGCAGCCGGTGATGAAGGCCATCCAGCATAAGTATCCTGACAAACAGCAGCAGGGCTTCAAGACGATGGACCTGTATTCCAGGTACAAGATCAATCCGATGGCCGGCTGCCTGCCGATGCTCGTTCAGATGCCCATCCTGTTCGGAATCTATCGCGCGCTTTACGACCAGAGCTTCGCCGGGCACGACCTGTTCGGCATCCAGCTGCTGTTTCCCGTCAACGTAACCTCTGTGCGCAGTTTCGGACTGGGCGGGGCGGACATGGCGGACATCATTGACACGGTTGTGGCGGTGGACCGGCTGCAGGGCAGCATGCTGCACATACCGGCATCCATCCCCCTGCTGGGTGGCAGCACCTGGTATGCGCCAGCCCTGATCCTCGTGGTGTTCTACGTGGCATCCAGCTTCTGGATGCAGAAGATGATGCGGGATGTGAACAAGCCGGACAAGAACTTCGAGCACGAATTCCTGTCGGCCATGAAGATGAAGGACCTGCCCAAGGATGCCAGCCAGGACATGGCGGAGCAGATGCAGCGCTCCATGAAGTTCATGAACTTCATCATTATCATCTTTGCATTCATATTCAGCGCCGGGGCTTTGCTTTATTTCATTGTTCAGAATACAATAATGGTTCTCGAGTACAAGATTCTCGCCAGCCGGTCGAACATCAAGTTTGACGTGGCGGAACTGAAGGCATGGATAAATGAGCCTCCGCAGTCGCAGGAGCAGCGTTTGGCGGAGACCCAGGCCAAACGCGATGCCCTGATGGGAAAACCGACTGATGCGGTAATGGCGGATGACGATTTGGCAAACATTGAGGAAAACCAGGCGGACGATGCAGATGATGGAAATGGACCGGAAGACCCTACTTCCGGCACATCCCTGAAGCGTCCCCGGAAGAAAAGAAGGAAGAGATGAGCGAACAGCACGCTGGCCCGGAAGAGGCACTGAAGACGTACACTGCAACAGGCACCGATGTTGAGCAACTGCGCGAGCAGA
>JAHEFU010000248.1 GCA_024645305.1 Planctomycetales bacterium | reverse complement strand
CAGGGCAATGTCAAACTCCGCCTGCTTGTTCATGTAACGCGCCAGGTTGTGGCGGCTGTACAGATAGAGGATGAATGTCTGGCGCTTGCCGGGAGGCAAGTATGGCAACTGGCTGGGCCTGTATCTAGTCTCATTATGCAACGTACTGATGCCTGTCAGGTCTCCGCTTGTTCCGAGCTCCAGCTCAAACAGTTCCATGGAACGCCGGGCATGTACCAGGCCGACCTCAATGGGCATGTCCAGGTCCAGCATGTAGCGGCTGATGGCCCCATGGCATTCCCCGCTGGCGCCGAATTCCGCGAGGTAACTGGCAGCTGCTTTTTCCAGTTCCGCCCTGTCATGCATCCTCCATGCTGAATACAGCCAGTAGCGGTATGCCACCTGCCGCCAGTAATTACGGGGCCAGCCCGCAAGGAAGTCACTGATTGCGGCAATCCGCTCTCGGTCATTGTTGATGAAACCCAGGGCTGAAGCATCTGCTGCTGCCAGGCGCAGGACCACGCTGCTATCCGGGAAGCGCTCCAGCAGTTCCGTCGGTCGGCCTGGCCGGTTGCCCGTTTCCTCCTCGAGACAGTACGCCATTTCCAGCTGCAGCTGCGGTCGGTACGCCAGGTCCTTTGATCCGGCAGCGGAATTCCCCCGGTCTGCGCTGGCAGTGCTGATCAAGCTGCGCTCCAGCGTAATCCATTCAGCCTGTGAATTCTCGGACCCCGCAAGGTAGCGGGCCCGCCACTCATGGATCTTTGCATCCAGGTAGAGATCAGCATCCGCCTGCTGGATCACGGCCAGCTGAGCATATAGATCCGCCGCGCGGGAATATCGGTGTTCAGCCAGCATTGCGTCGGCGGCGGCAGACATGAATGTAATCTCAGTATTGCCAGCGGCAAGCTGTTCATCAATGAGCTTGATCGCCTCACTGCTTTGTCCGCTGCGCCACAGGTCATCGACGCGGGTGGCCAGTTCCGAATCAGCACTGTTCAACAGGGTTGTGGCAGCCAGCAGTAGGCTTAGTATCAGGTATCTTTGCACCGCAGTATTCTAGCCAATGCGGAGGGTTGCACCGTGATCCGGCAGACCGCCAGTGTTCGGCTAGAATTGTGCGGTGCGCAGAGTTATCAAGTTTGGGGGAACATCCCTTGCTACGCCGGAGCTGATCCGCAATGCCGCCGAGCATGTGGCTCGCCTCGTGCAGTACGGAGAGCAGATAGCAGTGGTCTGCAGTGCGCCGGGCAATACCACGAGTGAATTGCTCAAGGCCTGGCAGGAAACCAGTGGGGAAAGTTCCGATTACGCCGCCATGAGCGAATTTGCCTCTCTGGGTGAAGAACAGAGTGTGCAGCTCATGTGTTCCGCCCTGCGCAGCTTCGAGATCAGCACCCAGCCCTTTCTTCCACGGCATGCTGATCGCTGGCCGATCATCGCGGATGTGGATGAAAGCCTCCCCCTGAGTACCTCCAAGGCCAATGAGGAGCGCTCCATCACCCTGCGCACACAGCATACCGTTGGCCGCTTCCGCCGCTTCGTCCTGCCGCAGCTGCGGGTCGGAAGTGTTCCCGTAATCAGTGGCTTCTTTGTGCTGAACAGCTCAGGCAAGGTCCTGGCGATGGGCCGTGGAGGCAGCGATGTTACTGCCTTCATCGTGGCCACTCAGATCAGTGCAGATGAGGTCGTGATCGTGACTGACGTGCAGGGCGTGCTGAGTGCGGATCCACGCCTGGCGGAAAATCCCCGGCTGCTCGAGGAACTCAGTTTGAGCGACCTGGAAGTTATCAGTTCAGCTGGTACACAGGTGATCCATCCCCGAGCCCTGAAGTTCCGCAACCCAGGCCTGCGGGCCCGACTGATTGATTACCGCGAACTGGATCGGCTGGATAGCTCCGGAACCTCTGTCCTCGGAGCCAGCGAGACGACCCTGTTTCGCAATCCCGATGAACTCAGCATGCTTACCCTGGTGGGGGACCTTACTGACCGTGTCGGCCTGCTCAGTGCCCTGGTGCAGTGGATGGAGGAAAACCACCTCTCGCCGGCTGCGGCTTCAACCTCTCGCCGGTTCATCTGCTATTACCTGCCCAGTGGAATCGCAGACAAGGCCTACTCCAGTCTGCACGCCAAATTGACTAGAGAGTTCCCGGAGTTGACAAACATTAGCCTCAGGGGTAATGTTGGTGAACTGCGCTTGCGCAGCTCCCGATTTATTGATGAACCCGGAGTGCTGGCGGAAGTCACCGGTGTCCTGGCCAACGCCAGAATTAACGTTCTGGAAGTTATTACAGGATTGACGGATATTTCGATATTCATAGCGTACGGCGATATGGATAGAGCGGAAGAATTGCTTGGGCGGGTGCTTGAGCATTTCTCGGGGTAAGGTTTGGCTGTAAAAGTAGTAATCGCATCTGATGGCAAGAAGGGGCACTTCAACCAGAGCCTTGTTGTCGCGCGTATGCTTGGGGACGAAGACCCCATGATCCTCACCCTGCGCAAGGACTTCAACGAGCTGCCCCTGAGACTCCGCTTTGCATCTCTTGGACGAGGGGCCGTCACCCGCGGCGGGGCCAGAGGACTTGTCGAGAGGAAAATGTTCGAGGAACTGCCCATCGGCCTCACGAGCCTCGGTAACGGCAAACTCCCTCATGATCCCGCACTGCGAATCTTCACTGTATCAACTGGTACAGCTGTCGCCACGGCAAACCTGGTGCTTGCACGCCTGCTGCAGGCAGATCCGGTGGTCTGCATGACACCTTCACTGCTGCCGCGCAAGTTGTTTCGCCTTAATCTGGTTCCCCCACACGACGTGAAGGACCGCGAACACCAGCCCGAGAACATAATCGTCACACCGACGGCCCTGAGCTTCCACGATGAAATCGCCAGTTTTGACATGGCCAATGAACTGGCCAGGGACAACAACCTGAATCCCGACTTCCAGTACATCGCCCTGGCAATCGGTGGTCCCAGCAATTCCGCACTCTGGCGTGAGGAGACCGTGATTGAGGGTCTCAAGGAAGTGCTCAGGACGGCAGAGGTGCATGAGCAGAAATTGCTCGTCAGCACCAGCCGCCGCACCCCGGACTGGTGCCGCAACTGGCTGATCTCAAACTATGTCGGTAACCCGGCAGTGGCCTACTTCCTGGATGCCAGCAAGACGGACAGCAATCCGCTGCCGGGATTCTTCGTGCTGGCCGACGGTGTTGTCGTGACCTGCGACAGCTTCAGCATGATTGGCGAGGCAGTCAACAGCGGGCACCGCCCAATCATCATCAAGGTCAATGAGCCGCCGCCTTCCGTCAAGGAGACGGAATTCAAGGTTGAGAAACTCGACAAGATGAACCGTGCGGTGATGAATCTCTCCAACGAGGGTCTGGTGGACATTGCCAACGATGCCTTCGAGATCCGCGGCTGCATCATCCGCCGCACCCGCCGCAAGAAACCCAACCTGCTGTTCGAGCGCGTGATGGATGAAGTACGCCAGCGGCTCAACATCCCCGAGGAAGTCACCGCCGGATAGGCAGTGTCAGCGCGGCACCGGGATACTGCCGATCAGGTTCTCCACCACTCCGTCGATCAAGCCACCCTCGATCTCGCTTTCCGGTGTCAGCAGGATGCGGTGCCGCAGGACGGGTGCTGCCAGGCTGAGCACTTCGTCGGGCGTGATGTAACTCTTGCCACGCAGGGCGCTGAGTGCCTTGGCGCCCTTCAGCAGGGCGATTCCCGCACGCGGGCTGGCCCCGAGGGCAATGCTGCGGTGGCGGCGCGAGGCCCGCACGATGCTGATGATGTAGTTCAGCACGCCCTCTTCAACTCGGATCCCGTTGATCTCCTGCTCGATCTGGGCCCGCTCCGCCGCACTGACAACCTGGCTGATGCCGGCGGCCTCAATGTCATGCGGATTGAATCCCTGGTCATAACGCTTGAGGATGCTGCGCTCGTGGTCCTCCAGCGGGTAGTCAATGTTCACCTTCAGCAGGAA
>JAHEFU010000247.1 GCA_024645305.1 Planctomycetales bacterium | reverse complement strand
CTGAATGCGGGTGCGGAAAGGCTGCATTTCCTTGCGGGAAAGCCCGTCAATCCGATGGCCGTCAAAGGTGACCTCGCCGCCGTTCGGCTCCAAGAGCCGGATCATCGCCATCCCGAGCGTGGTCTTGCCAGACCCGGATTCCCCAACGATGCCAAGAGTTTCCCCGCGGCGGACCTTGGTCGAGATGTCGTTCACAGCGATCAGGTCTGTGTACTTGCGGCTCAAGAGCCCACCATGCGCGAGGCGGAAGGAAACGCGCATGTCGGTCGCCTCCATCAGCACCTTGGCATCAGGATCAAGCGGATCGGGCCGACCCTTGGGCTCGCTGGCGATGAGGTGCTTGGTGTAGGGGTGCTGCGGATTGGCAAAAACCTCTGCCGTCGTCCCCCGCTCGACCACTTCGCCGTAGCGCATGACCACCACGTTGTCCGACGTCTTCTCGACCACGGTCAGGTCGTGGGTGATCAGGATCACCGCCATGTTGTGCGACTTCTGAAGGGATTTCAGCAGCGACAGGATCTGGGCCTGCACGGTCACGTCGAGCGCGGTGGTCGGCTCGTCGGCGATCAGCATGCGCGGCTCACCGGCGAGGGTCATTGCCAGGATCACACGCTGGCGCAGGCCGCCGGACAGCTGGTGCGGATACTGCCGCGCGCGCTGCTCCGGCTGCGGCACGCCGACGCTGTCCAGCAGTTCCACGGTGCGCTGGAAGGCGGCCTTACCCTTCAGATTGCAGTGCCGGGCCAGCACCTCACCGATCTGGTAGTCCACCCTGAACAGGGGATTGAGGCAGGACAGCGGGTCCTGGAAGACCATGCCGATCTCGCCCCCGCGTATGGAGGTCAGTTCACGCTCGCTCATCTTCAGCAGTTCGCGGGTTTTGCCGCCCGCGCCCTGCCAGCTGACGGAGCCGCTGATCCGCACCCCAGGAATCTCCCGCGTCAGACCGATCAGGGTCTGGCTGGTAAGGGACTTCCCGCTGCCGCTTTCCCCGACCAGACCGACGCATTCGCCGGGTTCAATGCTGAAGCTGACCCCGTCCACGGGGCAGGTGGGACCCCCACGGGCCGGGATGCTGAGCCGCAGGTCCTGTACTTCTATGATGGCGGACACGGCACTAAGTATACGTTAAATGGCATAATGTAGCTGTGACCCGATCAACGCTGCCGCTGAGCCTGCTGCTTGTACTGATGCTGGCTGCTGCGGCACTGGCCCAGAGTACTGAGTACTCCGTACCCGCAGGCAATGTGATTGACGATCGGATCAGCGATGAACCGCTGAAACAGGGTCAGGTACGCTTCAAGCTCTACCCCGGATACCGCGATGAGCTGCATGACCAGGCCTATGCCTTCCCCATCTCCAATGCGGCCCTGGGCCGGGCCTGGGCCACGGGCAGCGACCTGAAGTGGCAGGTCGCCAATGACTACTCAGTGGTTCCCGTGCGCGTGATACTGGAGCACCGTTATGCCTATGCCCAGCAGGTGCGCGTGGAAATCTACTCGACGCACCCCTATGCCCGGGAGGAGCTGCAGAACCTGGCAGCGGACAGTCCGGAAGCCCTGAGCCGGCAGCTGGCCATGTTCAGCAAGGAGATGCTGGTGCCGCCTTCCGTACCAACCAGCTTCATGATCACCCCACGCTACATTCCGCAGGTCCCGCCGGGACATCCCATCAACCTGCAGGTGCTGGTCTACTTCAACGAGCAGCTCACCATCAACCAGGAACTGGATGTCGTGGTGATGGAACCGGCGCACCTGTACTACCTGCACCTTGATGAAGCGCTGGCCGAAACTGATGAGCTGGAAATCAATGCGGACAACTCGCTGGAGCTCGGCTTCAGCCGGCGCATGCAGTTTGATCCTTCAGTACTGAGCACCATACTGTATGGCCTGCCCGTTGACAGGCAGGTATTCACCGGTGCGCCGCTGGCTTCCCGCAACTTCGCCTTCGCCTGCGTTGACATGCGGCGGACCCGGGACTGGCCCCCGGAGGAACAGCAGGCCCTGGAGAGCTTCATGCTGGCGGGCGGGCGGCTGTGCATGTACAACATGGATGGCCCCTGGCGCAAATTTGACAACGTAACAGACAGTGCTGTGGGCCGGGGCTTCCTGCTGGCGGAGACCGGGGACTACAGCGCTGCCAAGCAGAAGATGCAGCAGTGGGTCAGCGGCGAGCTGGAGGAATTCGTCCTGCTCAGCGGCGGCAGTGTGCAGGGCTATTCCGTACCGGGCCAGGCAGGCAATTCCGTCTTTGGCAACTTCGGCCTGGAACTGGAGCAGGTCTATGGGCGGGATGAACTCACGAACACCCTGCCATCCATGCGTCCCGGCTTCCTGCACCCGGTCTGGCTTTACCGCGAGCTGTGTTCCGAGGGGTCGGTGGAACCCTGGGACTTCCCTGAATACCAGCTGCGCCGGCCGCGCAGCAGTGGCCAGCTGACTAACCAGCTGGCTCTGGAGACCGTTGTTGACAGCCGGGTGCAGGATGAACGGGCCCTGCTGGATTCCGCGGTGCCACCGCGCTCGATGCCGCTGGGACTGCTGCTGGTGCTGGGACTGACCGTGCCGGGCATGCTGCTGCTCGTGCGCCTGCGCCGCCGGCTACTGGCTCCGGCCTGCATCGTGCTGTTTGCCGCAGTGCTGGGCCTGTGGGGTACGAGCCGGCCGCTGGACTTCCGTCCCGTGCGACTGCAGCTGCTGGACCGGGATCCCCGCGTTGAAACGGTCAGTTCCCGCAGGCTGAACGTGCTGCTCAGTGACAGCCGGGGCCGCAGCCGCCTGCAGATGCCACCCGACGCACTGATCAGACGTGTGGCCTGGTTCCCGCCAGGCAGCTTCAGCCAGCAGTCCGACCGCAGCAGCTCCATGCTCAGCGGGCAGGGAGCTGCAGAAAGTGTCAACGTATACGTGGATGCCATCAGTACCGACCCGCCGGAGTTCCCGGTCAGTGTGGAGCTGGACCGGCAGCCGGGTCGCACGCGGCTGCTGCTTGACACGAGCAGGCTGCGGGCGGGGCAGTCCTGTGTGCTGCAGACCCCGCTCGGGTTTGAACTGATTGAGCAGGCTGCGGAACCGGTTGCCGTGATAGTCAGCCACCCGCAGCTGCCGGTGCAGCCGGGGCTGGGCAGGATCAGGGTGATCCGCGAAATGCATGAAGGCGGGCCCGGGCAGGGCAATCCGAACATTGCGCGCTTCGGGACGATGCTGTCGAGCCTGCGCGAAGAAGTCAGGCGCCGCCAGGGTGGCAGCCTGGCACAGATCTGCTGGGAGGGAATGCTGCGCCAGCCCTACGGGCTGATCGGAGCGAACCAGAGCCAGGTGGTGATCATCGTGGTTGACGAGCAGCCCGTGGCGACCGGCGAAGGTGTCCAGGAGTTGACGGTGCAGCGGATGTGCCTGCCGCTGGGAGGTGCCGGCTGATGGATGGCCTGCGTCCTCCGGGTATGGAGCACCGGATTGCCAGCGTACCACCGCTGCGTGGCTTTGGTGAACTTGCCAGGCCACTGGCACGATTGCTGCCCGCCCTGTTCGGTCTGGCGGTTGTCGCCGGGCTGGGGCTGCGCTCCCTGAGCAGTGAGCCGGACACCGGCGGCCTGATGGCCGTCATCGGTGCCCTGTGCTGGCTGATCGGCTACACTCTTGCTGACCCGCTGCAATTCGTGCTGCTGAGACTGGACATGCACAGGCGACAGCCGGTCAGGCAACTGGCAACGCGGGGCCGGCTGCTGCTCAGTGTGGTCCTGGCCGCCTGGACATTGTCGCTGGCAATGCTGCCCGTGCATCTCGGCTACGACCAGACCCAGGACCTGTTCAGCATCCAGACGCTGGACGTGGATCCCGTGATCTTCCGCAGCGGTTACTTCCTGCTCCTGCTGCACCTGGCCGCAGCACCGGCCTACATCCTGCTGGCCATGGCGCTGCTGCGCCTGCTGCGGCTGCGGCTGCCTGCCTATCTGGCAGCGGCCATCTGGCTGACG
>JAHEFU010000058.1 GCA_024645305.1 Planctomycetales bacterium | reverse complement strand
CATAAGTGCCAGACAGGCAAGTAAAGTAGTAATTCCAGTTGTCCGCATAGCTAACTCCCGTTTCCTGTACGGGCAAGGCGGCTGCCATCCCGTCTAATGAGAGTAACAGTTCAGGCCACAGTAGTCCTGTCCGACCAGGATCATTCATGCGGATTTAATCCAGAAACTCCCTGTACCCTGATCCTAATCTCATACCTTACTGACTTTTAACCCGGATTTAATGTTCCACATGTATTTGAATTGTACCGTGTTTTCAAAAATTTGACATCTTTTCCCGCCCTTCGAAGGAAAATGCCATTTGGTCTCATCTAGTTGCCGAGTTGAACCATGTGGCGGTTCACCTGGCCCAGCCATGGAGTCTGCTCCTATCCCTGCTTCTGCAGATTAGAGGAGCAGGGTGTGCTCAGTTGTCTGCCTGGCCCCAGCCTCCGCCACCGGGGGTGATGATCTCAAGCTGCTCACCCGCCTGGACTTTCACGGTGCATTTTCCGGGCAGGATCGAGCGGCTGCCGTCACCCTTCTGCAGGATGTTGGCGCCCTTACTGCCTGCTTCACCGCCATTTGCGCCGGGTGGAGCATGCCTGCGCCGCTCCGTGATCAGGGTGACCGTGCAGGCTGCATCAAACTGGTATGTTCGAACCAAACCATCACCACCGCTGTACCGACCATTTCCCGCATTCCACGGGCTCAGCCTGTATTCCGTCACGCGGAAGGGATAGCGCCGTGAAATTGTTTCGATGGGCGTGTTCAGCGTATTCGTCATATGGCTGTGCATTGCAGATTCACCGGGTCCATCCGGTCCAGCTCCGCAACCGCCGGCGATTGTTTCGTAATAGCTGAAGGTCTTACCCGTGCGCGGGTCAGTCCCGCCGATCAGCACATTGTTCATAGTGCCTTGTGAACAGGCCGGGATACGATCGGGCAGGGCGATTGACAGGGCTTGCATCAGAACGTCAGTGATGCGCTGGCTGGTTTCCACATTGCCAGCCGCCACAGCTGCCGGGTACCGTGCATCCACGATGCTGCCGGGCCGGGTGATGAGCTTCAGCGGGGTCATCGCGCCATCGTTCTGCGGCAGTTCATCCGGGGCCAGCAGGCGCAGCACATAACCCAGTGCGCTAAGCGTGATCGCCCGCACGGCATTGATGCTGCCCGGTACCTGGTCGTCAGATTCCGAGAAGTCGGCTGTGAGTGTGTCGCCATCGACCGTCAGTTTCACGCGAATGGCAATATCCACGGCTTCCAGGCCGTCGCCATCCATGTAATCCACTGCTTCATAAGTGCCATCGGGGATATCCTCCACGACACTGCGCATCATCCCGGCTGAATAGTCAAGCAGTGCTGTTGCCATAACCGAAACATGCTGCCAGCCATAGGAGCTGCACATTTCCCTTAGGCGTCTGCGCCCGGTATGTTGGCTGGCAAGCTGGGCCTGCATATCACCGCGCCTCTCATCAGGAGTACGTGAGGCCTCACAGATCCGCTGGATCATCGCTTCGTCCAGCACAGCAGGCTCAATCCGGATACCCTCCTCGTCAATATGCTTTGACAAGGGCAGGGAGCCGGGGGAGATCCCGCCCACGTCGGAGTGGTGCGCGCGGCTGGCAACGAGGAAGCGCGGCTGCGTCTCACCCTCTGGCACGACCGGGCTGATCACGGTGATATCCGGCAGGTGGGTGCCTCCACTGAAGGGATCATTGACGATGTAGTGGGCATCCGCCGGCATCTCCGCCAGCGGGAAGCGCTCCAGCACGGCCTGCACGGCGGTGCCCATCGAACCGAGATGCACCGGGATATGCGCCGCCTGGGCGATCATGCGCGCCTGTTCATCGAAGATCGCGCAGGAGAAGTCCCGCCGCTGGTTGATGTTCGGTGAGTGCGCGGTACGCATCAGGCTGTTGCCCATTTCCTCGGCCACCGAGGCAAACAGCTGCCGGAATATCTCCAGCTCGATCGGATCGGATGGGAGGTCCGGAGCAATCCGGACAACCGGTTCCGGGTTTCCGGTCCCGGGTCCCTGGTCCCCGGTCACCTTCTCAATCAGGATATGCCCGTTGTCAACCACCCGCAGGTTCCAGCCCGCTGGGATGATCGTAGTGGCCGACTGCTCCATGATCGTCAGCGGGCCGGTATGCCAGACCTGTGGCACGAGGTCGGCACGCTGCACCACCCTTGACAGGCGGGTCTCCGTGGCCGCTTCCATGTCTGGCGGGCTGTTCACGCCCTGGCCCTGCGACAGCTCAACGGAAACATGCAGCGAAACAATCTCCAGCCCCCGCTCGCGGTGGCAATGTCCGTAGAGCTGCTCATGCATGCGGTGGAAATCCTCGTCCCAGTTGTGCTGCGCATTCCAGACAATAGTCAGTTCGTGGTCCTGCCCCGCATAGCGCAGATCAATCATGGTGCGAAACACACTCCACATCCGGGTGTCACGACCAGCGGCCTGCACATCGCCTTCCAGTTCCTCCGTCAGCTCCCGGATATGTTCTTCCAGTTTGCCAAGGGCATCAAAGATCCTCTGGGCTCGTGTATATGGCGGTTCATCACTGTACATCGCCAGTTCCACTCTTCTACTCCGGCTGAACCTGAGCGGCGCTGACAACATGCCGACTGCGCTCAGCAGTCCCGGACTGGCCGGCAGCAGGACCTTTCGCATGCCGAGCAGTTCAGCCAGGCGCACTGCATGCAGCCCGCCTGCACCGCCGAAGGGCACGAGGGTGTATTCCCGCGGATCATGCCCGCGCTGCGATGACACTGCGCGGATCGCATTCGCCATGTTCCGGTCGGCGATGCGCAGGATGCCCTCGGCGCATTCCATCAAGTTGAGATCCAGTTTTATCGCCAGCAGCACGACGGCCATCATGGCTGCCTTGTGGTCCAGCTCCAACTTACCCGCCAGCCGCACTTCCTCCGGCAGGTGACCGAGCACCACATGTGCATCGGTCACCGTTGCCAGCGGTTCCTTTCCCTGCTGGCGGCCGTAACAGGCCGGGCCGGGGTCAGCACCGGCACTCTGCGGTCCGACCTTCAGGGCACCACCGCTGTCAATCCAGGCGATGCTGCCGCCGCCTGCACCCACCGTGTGGATGTCAATATGCGGCAGGCGCAGCGGAATGTTGTCAATCTCCATTGTGCGTGCCAGTGGCAGGCTGTTGTCCAAGAGCGCCACATCCGTACTGGTGCCGCCCATGTCGAATGTGATCAACTTCGTCAGGCCGCAGTCCAGCCCGGCCTGCTGCGCCCCAAGCACTCCGCCAGCCGGTCCGCTGAGCATGGTCAGCACCGGCTTCTGGCTGACAACTGAAACCGGCACCAGTCCGCCGTCGGAAGCCATGATGGACAGCTTTTGCTGTTCACCCTGATCCAGTTTTGCGAGATAGCGCTTCATCAGGCGCGCCACCATGGCATTGGCAACGGTCGTGCAGCAGCGCTCATACTCCAGTGCGTCAGGGGCGATGTCCATTGAGGAATGGATCTCGATGCCCTCGACCATTGCCTGGTTTATCTCCGCGAGGGTTGATTTCTCGTCTTCGCTGAGTTTCCTGGATTTCAGGTTTTCGTACAGCTGCCGGATACTGTCAACATGTTTCGCGACCCCTGCCGTTGTCGGCAGGAGATCATTAAGGTGTGACCTGAATCGCTTTTCAAGTTCCGGGTCCGGTCCGATCGCTGTAATCGCCCATGCGCTCTTGGTAAGCAGTCCTTCCAGCTCAACTTTCTTTCGGTAATCCGGCTGCATCTGCGCGAGCCATTGCTTCTCCGGCCCGCCAATTCCACGCACGTCCTCCGGCCTGACAAGCGCTTCTCCCCGCTGCGGGTGCAGCACGTACAACTCCGGGCGGTTCTGCCGGCCGATGCTCAAGAGACCTTCCATTCCTTCGTTGACAATCAGACCGACGCGCGCGCCACTGCGCGTCAGCATCGCATTCGTGGCCACCGTCGTACCGTGGATCAGCTCATACTCCTGCTGATCGCGCCCGGCCATCGCCAGCAGCATCTGCACCCCTTCCAGCACGGCGCGTGACGGGTCATCCGGCGTGCTCAGCAGCTTGTGCGTCAGCAGCAGCCTGCCATGCTCATCGGTGAGTACCAGATCCGTGAATGTGCCGCCTGTATCAGCGGCAATCCGCAGCAGTCCCTCTGGCTCGACATCCGCGCCAGTTGCCACCCGCAGCGGGTCAGTTCCGCCATGCTCAGGATCTGTCTGCGTCTCATCCCGGTTCTTGTAGTGATCTGCCATGCGCTGTCGCCACAATCATAAACCGCGCCGCCTAG
This sequence comes from Planctomycetales bacterium, assembly GCA_024645305.1. Taxonomy (GTDB): domain Bacteria; phylum 4484-113; class 4484-113; order 4484-113; family JAFGCY01; genus JAHEFU01. The sequence goes on along the minus strand of JAHEFU010000058.1, from coordinate 9,873 downwards.
TAAAATAGTGTCAGCTCCACAAGGGGTAGAGGAAGCATGGCAAAAGCAGCAGCAGCAAAGGCAGACGAAATCGCGCCCTTCACGGGTTTCCCGAAGCAGACCATCAGGTTCTACAGGGACATTGCGAAGCATAACGAGCGCGAATGGTTCGAAGCGCACCGCGATGACTACATGAATCACGTGATCGCCCCGGCGCAGTCCTTCATCGTGGAAATGGGTAAGCAGATCACGAAGCTCAGCCCCGGCCTGCAGGCCAGCCCGGACTACAACGGCAAGGGCAGCTTCAAGAAGATCTTCACCGATGTGCGCTACAACAAGGACCGCAACCCCTACAAGACATGGATGGACATCATGTTCTGGGAGGGCAGTCGCAAGTCCAAGAAGGACAACTCGGCTTTCTACCTGCGCATGAATCCCGAGAAGCTGTGGCTCGTGGCCGGCATCAAGGGTTTCGACAATACCCTGCAGAAGGCCTGGCGCATGGAAATGGCTGACCCGGCACAGCAGAAGGCCGCCTGGCAGGCGCTCTCGAAAATTGAAAAGGCCGGCGACTACCAGATACTCGGCGAAACCTTCAAGCAGACCCCGCGCGGTTTCAGCGATGAGGGTCCGGCCCCGCAGCTGCTGAAGCACAGCGGACTGTACGCAGTGCATGAGGAAAAGCTGCCGCCGCTGGTTTACAGCAAGGAGCTTGTCGCGCATTGCCTCAAGCACTTCAAGGCCATGCTGCCCCTGCATAAACTGATGGTGGACATCGCAGAACGGAATAAGTAGTCGAAGAAGTGGAAGAAGTGGAAGAAGTGTAAGAAATGACGGGAGCGCGAGCATTCAGCTCGCAGGCTTGGCGGCATCCTGCCGCCGGAAAAGTCGGAATAGTTTCAATAGTCCGAATAGTGTGAATAGCGGGGGAAGGCCCAGGGCGCGCGCTAGTCCGCCGCATACATCTGGCTGAGCTTCCTTGACAGCAGAAACAGGCCGGCGATGTAACTGTCGGGCCCGAATCCGCTGACGATGCCGATGGCAGCCATCGCCGTGTAACTGTGGCGGCGTAGCTCCCCCCGGGCATGGATGTTCGAGAGGTGCACTTCCACCACCGGCAGCTGACAGGCGCGGATCGCATCCATCATGGCAACGCTGGTATGAGAATATGACGCGGGATTCAGCAGGATCCCGCGATGTCCCTTATCCCTGGCGCCGAGAATCGCATCCAGCAGTTCCCCCTCGTGGTTGCTTTGCAGGAACTCCAGCTCCAGCTCCCGCTCCGCTGCGCTTTGCAGCAGCATTGCATTGATTTCCGCCAGGCTCTGCGAGCCGTAGATTTCAGGTTCCCGCGTGCCCAGCATGTTCAGCACGGGTCCGTGCAGTACAAGGATCTTCATGGCCTGATCGCCTCCAGTGATTGTTCAATCGCCTCATTGGCAACGGGGATGTCATGCAGCAGCTCACCCGGCTGCAGGGGCAGCACCATGCGGATCTCCCCGCGGCGGTTCTTCTTGTCCAGCTGCATCAGTTCCAGTATCGCAGATGCATCGGGCAGCTCCATGCTGACCGGCAGGCGGCACTCTACCAGGGCCTGCCGGACGAGGGCCTCGTTGTCAGCCCGGGCCAGGCCGCTGTCCGCTGCGATGCGGCAGGCGCAGAGCATCCCGAGGCCCACCGCCGCACCGTGGGACAGCGTCCCGGCGGAGAGCGACTCGAGGGCGTGGCCCACGCTGTGCCCGAAGTTCAGGAACTTGCGCTCCCCCTGCTCGCGGAAGTCACTGCTGACGAGCCGGCACTTCTGCCGGCTGCAGCGCAGCACCAGTTCCCGGAGCACGGCGGGCTTGCCGCGCGAGGCCGGGGCATAGTCGCGCTCCAGGGCGGCCCCGATCTCCCCGCTGAGCATGTCGTACTTGACAACCTCCCCCAGCCCGCAGTGCAGCTCCCGCTGCGGCAGGGTCTCCAGCGCGGCCGGGTCGCAGGCCACGTAGTCCGGCAGCAGGAAGCTGCCCACGAGGTTCTTGGCAGAGTGGAAGTTGATGCCGGTCTTGCCGCCGATCGCCGCATCCACCATCCCCAGCAGGCTTGTGGGAAACTGAAGCAGGCTGATCCCGCGCATGTACAGCGTGGCCACGAGGCCCGCGAGATCCGTTACCACACCGCCCCCCAGCCCGATCAGCACTGCGTCGCGCCCGGCACGGTTGTCAGCGAGGAACTTCAGAACGATCCCGAGCTTCTCCATGCTCTTGCTGCCCTCACCCGCGGGCACGCTCAGCCAGCGGGCCTGCCGGCCGGTATGTGCGATGGTCTCGCTCAGGGCGTCGCCGTGCAGCGGGTGCACGTTGTCATCCGTCAGGATGAAGACCCGCCCGCTGGCCGGCAGCAGGGCGTCCAGCCGCGCGGGGCTGCGCAGCAGGCCCTCCTCCACCAGGACCGGCGACAGCAGTTGGCTGCCCTGCAGGATGCAGCTGGGGCCGCCGAGTTCCTCCAGCACCAGCAGGGCACTGAGCGCCAGGTTGCCATGCCCCGTGTCCAGCTGCATGTCGGCCAGCGCATAGACCGCCTCGCGCTCACTGAGCAGCTCATCGATGCGGGCGGCGATGTCCTGCGTGAACAGCAGCGGCCGCCCGCCGCCGTCGCGGATCCGCCGGATCAGGGTTTCGCGGTCGGCATGCAGGTTGACAACGAAGCTGCCGGAGTACAGCAGCTTGCGGCGTTCCTCGTCGAGTACCGTGCCCCCGCCGCTGGCAATCACCAGCTGCTGTCGGTCCGCAAGCTCCCGGCAGAGTTCCAGCTCCAGTTGCCGGAAGTGCGCCTCACCCTGCGCCTCCCAGATCTCAGGGATGCCCTGCCCGCTGCGCTCCTCGATCAGGGCGTCGGTATCCACCAGGCTGTAGCCCAGCAGGCGGGCCAGTTCGGCGCCGAGGCTCGACTTGCCGCTGCCCATGAAGCCCGTCAGCAGGATGCGTGTCGGCAGTTCAGGCATGGCCGGTATGCTCCACGATGCTGCGCGCGCGGTGGGCCGCCAGGCGCTCCAGGGTCTGGTCCAGCCGGTCCTGGCCGAACATATCCAGCAGGGCATCCGCCAGCACGATTGCCAGTTCCGCCTCCAGCACGCTGGAGCCGCGGGGCACGATGCAGACGTCGCTGCGCTGGTAACGCGCCCGGCGAGCCTCGCCACTTTGCAGGTCCACGCTGTTCAGGGTCTTCTGCAATGTGGCAACGGGCTTGAAGTGAGCCCTGAGCCAGACCGGCATGCCATTGGTCATGCCGCCCTCGATGCCCCCCGCGCGGTTCGTGAGGCGACCTCCGCGGGCGGCCTGCTGGGGGTCAACCTGGTCATGCACTTCTGAGCCCGGCCGCATGCCCACATCCGCACCGATGCCGATTTCCACGGCCTTCACCGCCGGAATGCTCATCAGCGCTGCGGCCAGCCGGGTGTCCAGTTTGCGATCGCGGCTGACATGTGTTCCCAGCCCGATCGGGATCTTATAGGCAAACAGCTCCACGCTGCCGCCGAGGGAATCACCGCTTTCCCGCGCCCTGTCAATCGCCGCCAGCATCTGCGCCTCGCTGGCAGCATCAGCGCAGCGCACCTCGCTCTCCTCGCAGCGTTCATGTATCTCTTTCATTTCCTCCTCGTTCAGCAGCTCCTCGGCGGGCCGGCCCGCGGCCCGCACGCCGCCGATTTGCACCACGCGGCTGTAGATATTGATCCCGCCGGCCTCCAGCAGCAGGCGGGCCACCGTGCCGACGGCCACGCGCATCGCCGTCTCACGCGCACTGGCCCGCTCGCTGATCGGTCGCGTATGGGACAGCCCGTACTTAACCGCTCCTGCGAGGTCGGCATGCCCAGGGCGGGGTACCGTGTACAGCGGCGGCTGATGCTCCTGCCAGTTGGCAAAGTCCAGGTTCTCGATCAATAGCCCGATCGGTGCGCCGGTTGTCAGGCCGTCATACACCCCGGCCATGATCCGGGCACGGTCCTTCTCGATCTTCATCCGCCCGCCGCTGCCGTAACCCTGCTGGCGGCGCATCAGCTGTGGCAGGAGCATCTCCTCGCTGAGGGCCAACCCGCTGGGAATTCCCTCGAGGATCCCCAGCAGCCCCGGGCCGTGTGAGTCACCGGCAGTCATGTAATGGATTGCCATTTCAGTTCTCCTCCAGGCTGCCAAGCAGCATCCCGGCATCCACGCTCGTACCGCTGAGCAGCTCGAAGGCCGCACTGGCCTGGCAGGCCAGCATCGCCAGGCCGTTCTCCGTGCGGGCCCCGCAGTTGCCCAGCTGCGCCATGAAGCGTGTCAGCGGCGGGTGGTATATCAGATCCATTGCCAGCAGGCCCGGCCGGCAGCGGATCACTTTGCCCAGCGGGGACTCATCCTCCCGGCCCGCCATTCCCGCGCTCGTGCAGTTGACAACGAGCTCCGCCGCGGCGATGGCCTGCAGCGTGGCATCCGAATCCAGCTCCACGACCGTGACATCCATCGCCCCGCGGCAGCGCTCGGCAACTTCCTTGAAGCCCTGGCGGCCCCGGCTACTGCGTCCGGCCACTGTCAGCTGGCGGCAGCCCAGCCGGCTGAGGGCCAGCAGCACACTGGCGGCCACGCTGCCACAACCCAGGATCAGCGCGCGCTGGCTGCGGGCGTCGAAGCCGGCGAAACGGGCCAGGGCCTCGCGGAATCCCGGCACATCCGTGTTGGCGGCATGCATCCCGTCGTCACCGAAAACCAGCAGATTTGCATTCCCGGTCAGCTCGGCGTCGGGGCTTCTGCTGTCCGCCAGTTCCCAGGCGCTGCGCTTGTGCGGTGTTGTCACATTGATACCCTGGAAGCCCCGCCCGCGCAGTTCCGTCACCAATCGCGGGAAGTCCGCCGGCTGGCAGGGCAGCAACTCATAGCTGCAGTCCAGCCCGCAGTCCCGCGCCGCTGCCGTGAACAGTTGCGGGGAAAGGGAGTGGCTGACTGGATAGCCGGCCAGCCCCGCCCTGATGGCACGCGTGCCGTGCCGTGCATTGGTACCTGTCATCTATTTCACCAGCCTTTCCAGCAGCTGCCGGAAACCGGGGAAGGAGACGGCTATCCAGTCCGTGTCACTGATGGCCACCTTCTGTGTTGTCAGAAACCCGGCCACGCTGGCTGTCATGGCGATCCGGTGGTCACAGCGACTGTCCACCAGCCCGCCCTGGATGTGCTGCGGACCCTCAACGGCAAAGCCGTCTTGGAAGCTCTCGATCGTCAGTCCCAGCGCCGCCATCATGTCGGCGGTGCTTTCGATGCGGTCGCTTTCCTTGAGTCGCAGCTCACCGGCGTCCCGGACCTCCGTGCGGCCAGTGGCCTGGCTGGCAACGAGCGCCAGCAGCGGCAGCTCATCAATGATGCCCGGGATCCGTGCCCCGCGCAGGCTGATCGCGTTGAGCGCGGCATGGCGCACGCGGATGTCCGCCACGGGTTCACCAGCCACCGTCTGCGGGTTCAGCAGCTCGATGTCAGCGCCCATCTCCTGCAGCGCCGTGATGAAGCCCAGGCGCCCCGGATTGACCCCGACGTTCTCACACAGCAGGTCTGAACCCGGCAGCAGGGCCGCGGCGGCGACCAGGAAGCAGGCCGAGGAGATGTCCCCCGGCAGGCAAAGCGTGCTTCCCCGCAGGCGGGCCCCGGGTGGCAGTTCCACCAGCCCGTCCCTGATCTGCAGGCCGCTGCCCATGTAGGCCAGCATCAGCTCAGTGTGGTTTCGTGTGGGTACCGGCTCCAGCAGCCGGCAGCCCGTTCCGGCCGCCAGCGAGGCCAGCAGCAGGCTGCTCTTGACCTGCGCGCTGGCAACCTCCGGCTTGTGCAGGGTGAAGGGCAGCAGGCCGCCCTGGATGCGCAGGGGCAGGCGGTTATCCTGCTCAAGGTAGTCAATGCTGGCCCCCATGTCCCTCAGCGGGGCCACCACCCGGGCCATCGGCCGCCGCCGCAGGGAGGCGTCGCCATCCAGTGTCGTGCTGAACTTCTGCGCACTGAGCAGGCCGCACAGCAGCCGCGCACTCGTACCGCTATTGCCGCAGTCCAGTGCACTGCGCGGGGTCTTCAGGCCCTCCAGCCCGCGGCCCTCCACGCTGACGACACCTGCGTCGTCCGGGTCAGTGATCTTCACACCCAGCGCCCGCAGGCAGTCCCGCGTGGACTGTACATCTGCACCGCCGGGCAGGCCGCTGATCGTGCTTGACCCGTCGGCGATGGCAGTGAGGATCAGTGCGCGGTGCGCAATGCTCTTGTCACCGGGCAGGCTGGCAACACCCTGCAGGCTGTGCCTGGCTGTCTGTCCGTCCATCAGAAACTCCTCCCGAGGGCCGTGCAGAGCGGTCCGAGTGCCGCGCCGACATCCCTGAGCATCTCCGGCGTGAGGCTCTGCTTGCCATCGCACAGTGCGTCATCCGGGCAGGGGTGGGCCTCGATGATCAGCCCGTCGGCCCCCGCGGCCACGGCCACGCGTGACATCGGCAGGATCAGCTCCCGCCGCCCCGTGGCATGGCTCGGGTCCACCACCACGGGCAGGTGCGTCAGCTGCTTGAGGGCGGCCACCGCAGCGATGTCCAGTGTATTCCTCGTATATGTCTCAAAGGTGCGGATGCCCCGTTCGCAGAGTACCACCTGGCTGTTGCCCGCCGCCAGCACGTACTCCGCGGACATCAGCAGCTCCTCGATGCTGGCCATCATCCCGCGCTTGAGCAGTACCGGGCGGTCGCTGCGGCCAACGGCTTCCAGCAGGGCGAAGTTCTGCATGTTGCGCGCTCCGACTTGCAGCATATCACTGTGCTCCGCGATCGGCCCGACCATCTCCGGGTGCAGTACCTCCGTGACAACCGGCAGGCCGACGGACTCCCCCGCCGCCTTGAGCAGCAGCAGGCCCGGCAGGCCCATGCCCTGGAAGGCGTAGGGTGAGGAGCGCGGCTTGAAGGCTCCCCCGCGCAGGATCCGTGCCCCGCTGTCCCGGGCCGCCCGGGCTGCTGCGAAGACCTGCTCCTCGCTCTCCACGGCGCAGGGCCCGGCCATCAGCACGAAGCGCCCGCCGCCGACCTCCACACCGCTTACGTTGACAACCGTGTCATGCGGCCGGAACTCACGGCTGGCCAGCTTGAAGGGCTGGCGTACGCCACTGACCTCCGCCACGCCGCGCATCCCGCGCAGGGCTTCCTGCTCGGGCAGTGGCAGCACAGCCGTCACCCCGATGCTCACCCGGCTGCCCTCGCGCGACATATGGGGGGTCACCCCGCTGTCCTCGAGGCGCCGGAGCACGGTACTCACCTGGTCCATCGGAGCCTGCGGCTCCATAACGATCACCATCATGTCAGCTTCTCCTGGCGGACTGCGCTGTCAGCGCCGGCCGTACTGTCCAGTCCGCGCCGGATCCCGGCGAGGAATTCCGTGGCGTCAGCCACCGCAGTATTGTTGTCTTCGAGCCTCTGCAGCAGTGCCGAGCCCACAATCACGCCGTCGCACTGCGCAGCCGCGGCGGCTGCACCCGCGGCATCGGAAATCCCGAAACCGGTCAGCAGCGGCAGGTCCGTCGCCCGGCGCAGTTCCAGTATGATCCCCGGCAGCTGTGGATTGCCGGTCAGCAGCCCGCCGGTCACGCCGAGACGTGATACGACATACACGAAACCCTCGGACGCGCCTGCCAGCCTGTCAAGCCGCTGCGCAGTACTGGCCGGGGTGGCCAGCTGGACACGTGCCAGGCTGGAGCTGCTGATCAGCCGTTCGTTGCGGGGGTCGGCATCCAGCGGCAGGTCCGGCAGGATCAGGCCCTGGATCCCGGCCTCGCTGGCATCCACGAGGAAGCGCTGCAGGCCGTAGCTCAGCAGCGGGTTGACATAGCCCATGGCGATGAGCGGGATTGACATTTCCCCGCTGAGCTGTGCCGCCAGTGCCAGGGCGCGACCGCCTGTCATGCCCTGCTGGATGGCCCGCGCGCTGGCACGCTGGATCACAGGACCGTCCGCCAGCGGGTCGCTGAAGGGCAGTCCGATCTCGATGGCATCAGCACCCGCCGCTTCCAGTGCGGGCAGCAGCCGCAGGAAGGTCTGCTCATCGGGGTAGCCCGCCGTGACATAGGCCACGAGCAGGCTGTGCTGCTCGCGGCGGGTGCGCAGGAAGGATTCAAGTCGCTTCATGGCCGCCCCCCGCTGTGTTGCCACTTTCGCTGGCAATTACATGGTCGATATCCTTGTCCCCGCGCCCGCTGAGGCAGACCAGCACCGGCCCCTCGCCGGTGCTGCGCAGGGCCAGGGCCAGGGCATGGCTGCTCTCCAGCGCGGGGATGATGCCCTCCAGCCGGCACAGTTCGTGGAAGGCCGCCAGTGCCTCGGCATCGCTGACGCTTTCGTAGCGCACGCGGCCCACGCTGTGCAGGAAGCTGTGCTCCGGCCCGACACCGGGGTAGTCCAGACCGGCGCTGATGCTGTGCACGGGCTCCACCTGGCCGTTGTCATCCTGCAGCAGGTAGCTCAGCGAACCATGCAGCACCCCCGGCCGTCCCAGCCCGAGGGCCGCCGCATGCTGTCCGCTGGCGAGGCCTGTGCCCCCGGCTTCGGCACCAAGCAGCTGTACCTCGCGATCACAGAGGAAGGCGGAAAACATGCCGATGGCATTGCTGCCGCCGCCTACGCTGGCAACCACCAGCTGGGGGACTTCGCCCGTCAGGATATTGCACTGGCGGCGGCTTTCCTCGCCGATCTCGGCCTGGAAGTCGCGCACCATCACGGGATATGGATGCGGTCCCACGGCGCTGCCGATCAGGTAATGGCTGTCGCGGCAGTTGGCAACCCAGTCGCGGATCGCCTCACTCGTGGCATCTTTCAGTGTGCGGCTGCCGCTGTCCACGGGCCGCACTTCCGCGCCCAGTAGTGCCATGCGCTGCAGGTTCGGGCCTTGGCGGCGCATGTCCTCGCGGCCCATGTAGACCCGGCAGGCCATCCCGAAGGCTGCCGCCGTGGTGGCCACCGCCACGCCGTGCTGCCCGGCCCCGGTCTCCGCGATCAGCTGTGTGCGGCCCATGCGCCGGGCCAGCAGGGCCTGGCCGATGCAGTTATTCAGTTTGTGTGCCCCGGTATGCAGCAGGTCCTCGCGTTTGAGCAGGACCATCCGGCCGTACTTCTCGCTGAGTCGCCGGGCATGGTACAGCGGGGTCTGCCGCCCGGCGAACTGTCTGAGCAGGGTTGCCAGTTCATCCTGGAAAGCGCGGTCTCCCATTGCGTCCCGGTAGGCTGAGCTGAGTTCCGCCAATGCCGGCACCAGGGTCTCCGGCACATAGGCCCCGCCGAATGGTCCCAACCGGCCATCCCCGCCGGGGTAGGGCAGGGTCCGGGCGGAGGCATCACGCACGGAGGCGATGAACCCGGCGAGCAGCTCGGGCTGCTTGCGCCCCGGCTCGCTCTCCACCCCGCTGGCAACGTCCACGCCCACGGCATCACTCATGCGCAGCAGGGCGGCGGCACTGTAGGCATTCAGGCCACCCGCGATGTGCACCGGGATCCCGCTGGCCACGGCCCGCGCAATCTCCGCAAGCGTCAGGACCAGCTGTGCGGAGCCCTGCTTGGGCAGGTCCAGCAGCAGGCTGTCAACCCCGGCCTGCCTGAGCATGGCCAGGTACTTCCCGTCCGCCAGCTGCGCCGGTTCCAGCACCACACGCAGCTGGGCAGTACAGTGGCTGCGCAGGTCCCTGAGCATGTCCTCAGTAGCTTCCTCATGCAGCTGCACCACGGCCAGTCCGCAGGCCTCCACGAGCGCGATGATCCCGCGGCTGTCCATCCCGCGGAACACTCCAGCCAGACGGCAGTTGCCAGCGACGGCAGCGATCTCCAGGGCCTGATCCCGGCTGACACGGCGCGGGCTGTCACAGAAGACCATGCCGATG
>JAHEFU010000057.1 GCA_024645305.1 Planctomycetales bacterium | reverse complement strand
CCTGCTGCTGCTGCAGGGCAAGCCCCGCAAGGCCTTCGATGAACTCGTGAACCTCAGGGATGTGGCGGATGCACAGTTCCTGTCCGGCATGCTGGCGCTCAAACTGAGGATGTACAACAGGGCCGCGGACCAGCTCAGCCTGGCGATGGAAAATGAGGAGGAACTCGGCGACGCGTTCAGGCGACATGGCATCGCCGTGATGTTCGACCTGCCCGTCACATCCACGGCTACCGCGCATGTCGGGCCGACACTCAACGGTGTACTCCTGGCCCTGGTGGAGGCCAAGCAGAGCCTGCGGCACCAAAATGATGCGATGTACGTACTGCGCAGATTGCAGGTGCGTCTGCCCCGGGATATCGTGGTGCTGCTGTCACTGACGGAGTTCCTGCTCGACAGCAAACGACCGGAGGAGGCTGCGCTCAATGAGGTGGTCACGCTCACGGAATGGGTTGACAATGACACCTACATCCATGCCGGCGTGCTGCTGCTGCGGGCCCGGGCCCTGCGGCAGCTGGGAGAGCTGGAATCCGCCAAGGACGTACTGACGGTGGCCCTGCGCAAGACAGTTGACAGAACCGCCGGGATCCTGATTGAGCTGCGCCAGGAACGTTTCCAGCTGTTCATGCAGATGGATCTCATCGACCGGGCCGTGGAGGACCTGCGCAAGCTCCGGGACCTGGATCCCGTGCTGGCAACACGGCTGGAGCGCAAACACGACGTTGGCCGCTGAGCGCAGCCGGGCAGCCTGAAACACTCCCATTCCCCCCCTCAGGACCGATAAATTACGGGCGGCGCACCTGCCTGCCGGAGGCGCAGCACCATTGCAAGGGCTACAATTGAAGAAGTTCCTCAGGAGGAGTGAAACCATGAGTGACAAGCCCGAAATGCAACCTGATCAGAACTTCGAAGATCTGCTGCGCGAAGACCGGCAGTTCCCGCCCTCCCCGGAATTCCGCAGCAGGGCAAACGCCCAGGACGACTCAATCTACCGCGAGGCCGCGCAGGATATGCAGGCCTTCTGGGCCAGGCAGGCCCAGGAACTCGAGTGGTTCAGGCCATATGACAAGGTGCTCGACTGGCAACCGCCGCGTTGCCAGTGGTTCACGGGTGGCAAGCTGAACATCACGCACAACTGCCTGGACAGGCACCTGCACACCTGGCGCCGCAACAAGGCCGCCATCATCTGGGAGGGTGAGAACTATGAGCAGCGCACCCTGACCTACGAGCAGCTGCATCGTGAGGTCAGCATGTTCGCCAATGCCATGAAGTCCCTCGGTGTCGGCAAGGGTGACCGCGTTGCCATTTTCCTGCCGATGCTGGTCGAGGCCGCGGTGGCCATGCTGGCCTGCGCACGCATCGGGGCGATCCACAGCGTCGTGTTCGGCGGATTCTCCCCGGAGAGCCTGGCCGACCGCATCAACGACAGCCAGTGCAAGCTGCTGATCACATCCGATGGCGGTTACCGCCGTGGCAAGGTGCTCGGCCTCAAGGATGATTCAGACAAGGCAGTGGAGAACTGCCCGAGCATCGAACACATCGTAGTTGTCAAACGGCCCCAGGGCGAACCCTTCCCCTGCAAGATGAAGGCCGGGCGCGACCTGTGGTACCACGAGATCGTGGCGCAGGCTTCAGCCGACTGCCCGGCTGAGGTGATGGACAGCGAAGACCAGCTCTTCATCCTCTACACCAGCGGCACGACCGGCAAGCCCAAGGGCATCGTGCACACCACGGGCGGCTACAGCGTTGTCACCAACTACACGACGAAATACGTTTTTGACATCCATGACGAGGACATCTACTGGTGCACCGCCGACATCGGCTGGATCACCGGCCACAGCTACATCGTCTACGGGCCGCTGCAGGCCGGGGCGACGGTGCTGATGTACGAAGGCGCGCCCAACTGGCCCGAGCAGGACCGCTTCTGGGACATCGTGGAGCGCCATCGTGTCAACGTGTTCTACACCGCGCCGACGGCGATCCGCGCCTTCATGCAGTGGGGCGAGGACCTGCCGGCGAAGTATGACCTCTCCAGCCTGCGCCTGCTGGGCAGCGTGGGAGAGCCGATCAACCCCGAGGCCTGGATGTGGTACCACAGGCACATCGGCAACGAGGACTGCCCGATCGTGGACACCTGGTGGCAGACGGAGACGGGCGGCATCGTGATCACGACCCTGCCCGGCGTTGACAGCACGCGGCCCGGATTCGCCGGCCGGCCCCTGCCGGGATTCAGTGCGGCGATCCTCGATGTGCATGGCAACGTGATCGAACCCAAGGCGGAGCACGCGGCCAGCGGACTGCTGGCCCTGACCCAGCCCTGGCCCAGCATGCTGCGCACGATCTGGGGAGATGACGAACGCTATGTGAACACCTACTTCGACAAGTGGCATGACGCCGCCGGCAAGCCGCGGCGGGACCTGTACTTCCCGGGGGACGGCGCCAAACAGACGCAGGACGGCATGTTCATGGTGCTCGGGCGGATTGACGACGTGCTCAACGTGAGCGGGCACCGCATCGGCACGATGGAGGTGGAGAGCGCGCTGGTGGACCATCCGGCGGTGGCCGAGAGCGCCGTGGTGGGCAAGCCGCATGCGCTCAAGGGCCAGGCCCTCGTGGCCTTCGTGACCCTGATGAAGGGTGTCGAAGGCACGGATGAGCTCAACAAGGAACTGCGCAACCACGTGGGCACGAAGATCGGCGCGATTGCCAAGCCGGAGGAGATCATCTTCACGGCGGACCTGCCGAAGACCAGGAGCGGCAAGATCATGCGCCGGCTGCTGCGCGACATCGCCGAGGGCCACGCCATCGGTGATACGATGACGCTTGCAGACCCGGCGGTTGTCGAGATGCTCAAGGGCAAGTACGAAAGCAAGGAAGGCTAGGGAAGCAATTAGCCTCATGCCATTGCGGCAAATGGAGCAAGTGGATGGCAGGATCCAATCTGTCAGGCTTACTGCGCCTGGGCATTCTGGGTTCGCTTGTAATGCTCTGCGGCGATATGCTCATGCTGGGACGCCCAGTTAGCGGTGCCCAATTCAGTGAACTGGGTCTTGACAGCATGACTTTGATAGCAGACTGGAGACTGCTGTTGGGAGGCCTGCTGGGTATTCCTTCTGCATTCCTTCTCTGGCGGGCATTTGGGTTCAATTTGCAGTTGCTGCCCAGCAGTGACATGGCCATTTTCTCCAGCAGGGCCTATCGCACAATGTCCGTGCTGGCTGGTCTGTACCATTTGCTCGTGCCAGTACCCTGGCTGGTGCAGAGATCTGACGGTGTGCAAATCAGGGATCCGGCTATTGTGCTGTCGACCATGGAACATCTGCTTTCTGGCTTGCTGCTTTCTGCAGCCCTAGCTCTGGGTCTCGCTGGATTGGTATTGATCTGGCTACTGCTGCAGGGAATGAGTGGGCTGCCACGTTGGCTGATCCTGCTCGTTCCGGGAGTTCCCATGATAGCGGTCAGTGCTGCAGACTGGATTCCCGCTCCCCTGGGAGGATTCATTGCGCCTGCCTGGATGAATCTTGGATTGCTTGCATTCTTCACCGGCCTGCTCGTCACTTCGCGGCGTTGCTATTGAACGGGAGTCAAGTCAGGAGCCGACCGCTTCCGGAGCCAATTGCCATTATCTTCAGGCGCCTGGACCATTCTGGTTAAATGGTGCCTTGCCGTCGCATCGCTGCTAGAATAAGCCAATCCACCACGCGCGGCGTGGACTGTGACGGAGCGAAAAATGGCAACGAAGTTGCGGCCGATCGGCAAGCAGGACCTCTACAAACTCAGGCAGCTCTATGAATGCCGCCTGTCACCGGATGGAAGCACTCTCATCACCAGTGTGGATTCCATTGACGGCAAGACCAACAAGAAGTACCGCCACCTGTTTGCCCGCCCGAGCGGAGCCGGCAGCCTGAAGCAGTTCACCCGCGGTGAACAAAATGACTTCAATCCGCAGTTCTCGCCCGACGGCAAGCTGATTGCCTTCCAGTCCAGCCGCAAGGGTCGCCCGCAGATCTGGCTGATCCCGGTGGACGGCGGCGAGGCCTGGCAGCTCACCGAACTCAAGGGCAGCATAACGTCCTTTGAATGGTCGCCGGATTCGAAACGCATCGTGTTCAGCTTTGTGCCGACGGACAATGAACAGATCGAACTTGAAGAGAAGGCGGGGCCGGGCGGCAAGCCCGCTGCGCCGAAGCTGCGCCACATCACGAACTTCTTCTACCGCCTGGACGGTGCCGGCTGGCTGCCGCGGGGCAAGACCGAGATCCACACCGTCAGTGTTGCCAGCGGCAGCACGAAGAAAGTGTTTGCGGACGAGTACCACAACCTGAACCCGACCTGGACACCGGACGGGAAGCACGTGGTGTTCTCCTCCAACAAGAGCAAGAATCCCGAGCTTGAGACGGATCGTTCCGACATCTGGGTGATGAAGTCCGACGGCAAGGGCCGGCCGCGCCGCATCGAGACCTACAGCGGTCCGGCGGACAACGCGAGCGTCAGCCCGGACGGGAAGTGGATCGCCTTCCGCGGCTGGCCGGACATGACGAAGTCCTGGAGCGAGGGCAACATCCGCCTGTTCCTCGTACCCTTCAAGGGTGGGAAGATCCGCGAACTGGGCGAGGGCCTGGACCGGCCCGTTGACAATCTCTCGATCAATGACACATGGGGCCTGATGGGCTCCGGCAAGCCCAAGTGGTCGCCGGATGGTACGGCCATCTACAACGTGGTGACCACCGATGCCAACACGGAGATCTACCGCTTCGACGTGGCCGATGGCAGTGCGGCACCCGTGTACAGCGAGCCCGGCGTGGTGCTGGACTTCGACATTGACTTCGGCCGGGGCAGCCTGTTCGCCTCCTTCAGCGAGATTGTCAACCCCGGGGACCTGGTATACACGAACCTCGGCGGTGGCAGCCTCAAACGGCTGAGCAGCGTGAACTCAGGCTGGCTGAACCGCCGCGATGTGGGCGAGATCACGGAGATGTGGGTCAAGGGTCGCGATGGCAACAAGGTCCATGGCTGGGTGCTGACACCGCCTGGCTATGACGGACGCCGCAAGTACCCGGCGATCCTCTACATCCACGGCGGGCCGCATGTGGCCTTCGGCCGCAGCATCATGCACGAGTTCCACTACCTCAGCGGTCTGGGCTATGTGGTGTTCTTCTGCAACCCGCGCGGCAGCCATGGCTACGGTGCAGATTATGTCAGCGCCATTTCCAAGGCCTGGGGAGACGCGGATTACAGCGACTGCATGAAGTTCACGGATGCCGTGCTGCGCAAGTTCAGCAACATCGACAGGGACCGTGTCGGAGTGACGGGCGGCAGCTACGGGGGCTACATGACTAACTGGATCATCGGCCACACAAAACGCTTCAAGGCCGCCGTGACCCAGCGCTGCGTGTCCAACTTCCTGAGCTTCAGCGGCTCCAGTGATGTGGGCTACCTGTTCCACCATGTCTTCGGCAAGGATTCGAAGTCTCCCTGGGAGGACCGGGAACGCTATCTGGCCATCAGTCCGATGACCTATATCCCGAAGGCCACCACACCAACGCTCGTGATCCACAGCGAGAACGACCTGCGCTGTCCGATTGAGCAGGGTGAGCAGGTCTATGTGCAGCTCAAGCTGCAGGGCGTGGATACGGAGTTCGTGCGCTTCCCCGAGGAAAGTCACGGCCTGAGTCGCGGCGGGCGTACGGACCGGCGCATCGAGCGCCTGGAACGCATCAGCGGCTGGTTTGACAAGTACCTGAAGAAGGGCTGAGTCCAGCCGGGACTCGGCACAGGTGCCCTGGAGGCAATATGCTCTTGAGATGGACTGAGCGGAAGTTCAACTTCGACTTCCCGGTGGAACTGTTCGAGCCGATTCTGATGCGACTGCGGCACGCCCCTATGCGTTTTCGCGCCATGACCCTGGGCCGCAGTGATGAGTCGCTCAGCAGTCAGGCCGGCGGCAGGTGGAGCATCAAGGAGAATGTCGGCCACATCCCGATTCTCGACCGCACGCTGTGGACCCGGCGGCTGGAGCAGTTCCTGGCCGGCGCGGATGAGCTGGTTGCGGCGAACATGGACAACAATCTTGTGACCGAAGCCGGCCTGAATTACCAGCCGGTTGAGGAAATCCACGAATTACTGCGGGAAGAGCGCAGCAGTTTCATGGGTAAGCTGGACCAGCTGCAGGTGGCCGACTTTTCCCGTAGCGCATGGCACGGACGACTGGGCAAGCCAATGCGTCTGGTGGACATGCTGTATTTCATTGCGGAGCATGATGACTATCATCTGGCGCATATCCAAAACCTGCTGGAGAGTTCCTGATGGGCGGCATTCCAGAAGTGATTGATCCCATGGAAAAACAGGCCCGGTTGCAGGGACTGTGGAATCCTGGTCTGCTGGGGATGGTGAATGACACCGCCATCAAGCTGGCCAGGATAAAAGGTGAGTTCGTCTGGCACAGCCATGCCGAAGAGGACGAGATGTTTCTCGTGGTGCAGGGCCGGTTGCGCCTGGAGTTCCGGGATGGAATGCGGGAGCTGGGACCGGGACAGCTGCTGATCATTCCCCGTGGGCTGGAGCATCGTCCCGTGGCGGTGGAGGAATGCCTGATTCTGCTGGTGGAGCCAGCCTCGACGGTCAACACGGGTGGAGTGGACCACGAGTTGCGCCGGGAGCGGATTTCTCCAATCTAGGGATTTCCGACTTTGCTGTATTGCCTGATGCAACCTGGATTCGTTGATAATTAGATCAACATTTTAATATAGCTACTTTGCATAAGTTTCCGTTTCGTTGTACATTATTCGTATCAGGCAACAGGCTGCTTCATGAACGATGGCGGACCTGGCCCGGTGGTTCTGATATCTGAGCCTTCCGGGATTACTTCCGATTCCCGTGGTATTTCGATCCCTGCGCTTCACTGGTCTTTGCAGGGCGAGCCAGCTTGAATCGGTGGTTGGGTAACACACTGGTCAGAGGAGAAATATGAGGAGAACCGCGGAAAGCGGCAGGACACGCATTCCTGTCTTAGTTCTCGCAGTGCTAGCGCTGTTGCTGTACAGTTCCTGTGGGGGTTCTGGCAGCAGCGGTGAATCCGGTGACACCAATGTCACCCCGACCCATGACCTGAAGCTCAATCTTCGTTCCAGCCAGTCCATTGAAGGAAACTACCAAGTGGAGTTGCTGGCCGTAGAGGCTGCCAGCCTCTATCAGTTGTCTACCAGACTGACATACAATGCCTCAGCAGTGCGGCCGCTCGGGCCGGCGCAATCCGGCAACCTGCCTGCCGCTGATGCGATCTTCTACAGCAATGACCGGCAGAGCGGCTATATTCCTGTTGCCTTCACCAATCGCCAGGCGCAGTCAGTCAGTCAGTCCAGCGGTGTTGTGTTCAGGGTCAGCTTTGCGGTTATCGACCCGTCGCTTGATCCCGGTTTTGACCTGCTCAGGTCGGCTGAATACCTGATTGCCCGTGACAATACGGCTCAGGACATAGATTTGGAAATCGAGGTGGAGAAGTGAAGCACTTCCCTGCCTGGTCAGCCTTCCTGTTACTTGCCTGCCTGCTCCTGGTTGCCAGGCAGCCAGCGCTGGCTTTTTCAGACCTGAGCGTGGAGCAGTGGGCCAAGGTCGATGCCGCGGGCAAGCGGGCTGAGACCGAGCAGTGGATGGCTGAGCTGCAGCAGGAAGTGAACCAGCCTCCGCAGCTGTCTATCGAGGATAAGCTGGCACTGATCGACAGGGACTTCGGGCTGCCGACACAGATCAGTATCCCCAACCAGGCAGCAGGTTCCCTCAAGGTCAATTACGACAGGAATGAAGTAATTGATGAGCGGGACATCCTCGGACTGGGCTTCGAGTTCGCGGACCGTACCACCTCCACTACGATCGCCCATGGCTCGCCCAAGGGTCTCGTGCTCCTGCTGAAGTTCACTGACCAGTCCCCCAATGACCAGACCGGCAATTCATCAGGTGGGACTTCCCCGGATGTGAACCACGATGCAGCCTGGGCGGATGACCACTGGTTCGACCAGACTACACCGCCGACTGAGGAAGACACAAGTGTCTCCTACTACTACGATTCCAACAGCGAAGGCAAGCTGACCCTGGATGGGGATGTTTTCAACAACGCTGCGGTCTGCGATGCAGATGGCTGGATCACTGCCAATGTCACACGGGCTTCGATAACCACCAGCACTGACGTTTTCAACGTGATTGAAAATGCCCTGCAGCAGGCCGACCCGCACATTGACTATTCTAACTATGATGCGAACAACGACGGCTTCCTTGACGGCCTGACAGTTATCTATGCCGGCAACAGCCCAGGCGGCGTACTCTGGCACTTCCGCTTCGTTGCCATCTACATGACTGCGGATGGCGTGACCATCAACTCCGGCATCTGGTCCGGGGAGACTGCCTACATCCGGACTTGGATCCACGAATTCGGACACGAACTCGGCCTGCCCGACCTGTACGACGTCGGCGGCGGTGGCAGCGGACCCAGCATGCCCGGCATCGGCCAGTGGGGCATCATGGGCAGCTGGTACACCAACCAGGGCTTGCATCCGCAGTGCCTGTGCGGCTGGTCCCGCTACCATCTGCAGTTCATCGAACCACTGGACGTGCTGACCACCACAAGTGCTACGGGCTACACCCTGACCAGGGTAACCAATGGTGCTGGGGGCAACAAACTGATGCGCATCTGGCGCAACGGGGCGCCGGGACCCGAATACTTCCTGGTGGAGTATCGTGACGGTACGCACAGCTGGGATGACAGCATCTTCGGCAACGGTGGATTGTGCATCTGGCACATCGATGAGACCCTCACGACGGGCAACAACTATGACAATGCATATGACCCGCAGCGTGTCTGGCTGGAATGTGCTGACAGCGTCGGCGACCCGATGCAGAATGACAACGCCTGGTACGGCGGTTTCAACGGTGCAGACGGCGTGGACTACTTCGACGACGGGACCACTCCCAACGCACATGACAACAGCAATGCCACCACCGGTGTACGGGTTGACCCGACGAGCGGCCGTGGCGCGGCAACCATGACGCTTGATGTCTACAACAACAGTGGTGCGACCATTCCCACACTGACATTCGATTCCCCGGCAGATGGTGCGACCGTGAGTGGGTCAGTGACCTATGACGTGACCAGCAACGCGGCTGACAGGGTTGAATACTTCGTTGATGGCTGCCTCAAGCATGTTGAGAACGGCCCGGGACCGTACAGCGGCTTCAGCTGGAACACCGCCAGTGCCCTGGATGCCTCGGTTGAGCTGGTTACGGCTGCCTACAATGCCAGTGGCAATGACCCGGTGCGCACCGTCAGCCGCACTGTGACGGTCAACAATGGGCAGCAGGGTGGGGAGTCAATGATCTTCAGCGAGAACTTCAACGGCTACACCTCCATCACGGATCCACTGCTGCTCAACCGCTGGAACATGCATGAGGACAACATGGCCATGAATTTCCAGCTCCTGACGGATCCTGCCAAGAACGACACAGGCAAGTCCCTGGCATTTGCGCAGACGAGCTTCCCCACGCCAAACAACGGGAGTGTGCCTGATCCAAACCAGGGTGTCTTCCAGGGTCAGGACAATGACTGGCTGATGTCACCGCGCATCGGGCTCTTTGGCTACACGAATGTCGACTTCGAGATTTCGCTGGCATTCCGGATTGACGGACCCTGGGGCGAGGCCTTCCTGACCCTGCAGATCAGTGATGACGACGGTGCGACATGGGATGACCTGACATCCTTCAACTGGTACCAGGACAATACGACCAGCTGGTACACGGGCTGGTGGCGCAATGATGGCGGCAACCAGGACTTCTGGGCCGACAGGACGGTGGCGATTGATCCCACGTACCTGAACAAAGATGTGTACTTCCGCCTGCTGTTCCAGGGAGGCCGGACCTACGGGGTCGGTTTTGCCCTGGATGAAATCAATGTGACCGGCACGCCGCTGCCCCTGAACCTGGTCTCCGTCAGTCCGGACCGCGCCAGGATCGCTGACAGCGTCACACTGACGGGTGCCGGATTCGGCGACACGCAGGGGAGTGGTGAGGTACGCTTTAACAATGGGTCCGGCGGATACGTAGTGGCCACAACCATTACCTCCTGGACTAATACACAGATTGTCTGCGATGTCCCCAGCGGGGCAGCCAGCCATGCGGACGGAGTCTGGGTTTACCAGACTTTCACGGAATCGAACAAGAAGCCGTTTACGGTGATACTTGCAGCGCCGAATCTCCAGGGATTGGATCAGATTTAGCGGACACGGGATAACCCGGCATTTGGACCGGGAGGGACAAGAGTGGATAAGCAGGGTGTGTCGCCGCAGGGACGCGGAGGTGCAGGACCCTTATAAGCAAAATGGTAGGTGGATGCAATGAAAAAACTAATCTTGGGAATTCTGGCAATGCTGGCCCTCATGGGCTGCGGCGGCGGAGGATCCGACGTGACGCAGGTCGAGCAGATGCCTGCCCAGGAACAGGGCCTGCTCCTGATCAACCAGCAGAGCACGGACGGAAACCTCGTGCTCGGGGTGATCAAGGATGCCAGTGGCGTCCCGGTCGGCGTACAGATCCAATGGACCCGCGTGGATGTCGCAGGCGTCCTCGGATACTACATCTACAGGGATGTCGTATCCCTGCCCTCCGGGAATCCGGCGGGCCAGGAATCCAAGCGGATCAACAACGGTAACCTGATCGGGCAGAGCGGCACCGGGACCCAGACCCTGACATTCGATGACATCATGACACCTCCTCCCTCAATCAATGATGTCTTCTTCTACAGGATGACAGTCGTCAATTCAACGAGCGACGAGAGCGACATGTCGAATGAGCTGTCAATCACGATTGCTCAGCACAGCATCATCACTGTGGCCCAGTCCGGTGGCAGCATCGGCGACATCGTGACCATCAACGGTGATAACTTCGGCAGCACGCAGGAAGCCACCGACTTCGTCTACTTCCCGAATTCCAGCGGCACCACGAACGTGGAAGCGAACGTAACACTCTGGTCGCCCACTCTGATCGAATGTGAAATCCCGTACGGTGCAGGCGACGGCCTGGTCGGGGTCCAGATCAACGGCGTGCTGGTCCTGGCACCGTCCGGGCAGGAAATCGACTACAACGAACCGGTGATCACAACGATCACCCCTGCAGAAGACTGGGTGCAGAACCTGGACATCACCATCGCCGGCACTGACTTCGGACCCGACCCCAATGGCACGGGAACCAGCACAAACGTGAGCTTCGGCGGCAGCAACATCCTCACCGGGGATATTGTCAGCTGGTCAACAACGCAGATCGTCTGCAAGGTGCCCGCCGCCGCACAGGGTGAACTGGTCAGTGTCATAGTTGACGTGGCCGGCAACCTGAGCAACCCGATAAACTTCACGCTGCTGCCGCACATTGACTCACTGAGTTCAACCAGTGGTAACACCGGAGGGACCCTGGACGTGCTGGGTACGAACTTCGACACGGCGCAGGGTGCAGGTTCCGTATCCCTTGGCGGAGTGAGCTGCGCCATCAACTCCTGGGCCATCGGCACCGTGAACATCACGGTCCCGGCCTCCGCTGTGGACGGTGATGTCGTGCTGACCCGTGATGACACCAAGGTCACGAACGGAATCGGCTATGATGTTGTGCCGACGATCACCAATATCTCGCCGAACCGGCGGGTCGTTGGTGAGCAGGTGACAATTACCGGTACCGGTTTCGGTTCAACCCAGAATGCAAGCACGGTCACCTTCAATGGTGGTGCGGGTGTCCTGGCAACAGTTATTGTCAGCTGGAATCCGACCTCCATCGTCTGCGAGGTCCCGGTTGGCGCTGAGTCCGGGACCATTACCGTGCACATCGACGATGCTGCCGTGGGCAGTGACCTTGACGATGCCACCAGCGGTAGTAATGTCACGGTGATCCTCACGGCACCGGATCTGACCAACGTCGGCCAGATCTGATCTGAATCTTGACGTACAGGAAGTACTGACATGAACGGGATGCTCTTGAAGCTGATGAATCTGGCGATGATCATGGCCCTGGCTGCATCGCTGAGCGCCTGCGGCGGCACATCCACCGCGGGAGAACTAACTTCAGGGGCATCCCTGCAGTCACCGGTGCTCACCGGAGTCGGCGCGGGAGACCGTGCCGTCTCCGGGGCTCCGGCGGGCATCTTCGTGACCTGGAACAGGGTGGACGATCCACGGGCTGTCGGCTATTTCCTGTACCGCGATACCGAATCCATCCCGGATCCCCCGCTTGATGGCCTGCTGGATCCCGGTCTGCGTGTCAACGGCGGGATCATGATTGATAACC
The DNA here is from genome assembly GCA_024645305.1 of Planctomycetales bacterium. GTDB lineage: Bacteria > 4484-113 > 4484-113 > 4484-113 > JAFGCY01 > JAHEFU01. The sequence continues at coordinate 1,874 of JAHEFU010000057.1, read as the reverse complement.
CGGATAACGGCGCAACTGTCACCCACAATGACATTTTCGCCGTGGTGGTTGGTGAGACCTACTACTACCGGCTGACTGTCGTGAACCTGGATGGTGATGAAAGCTATCCGAGCAATGAACTGAGCTGGACCATCAGCCTGCACACTGCGGGCAACGTCACACCTGACAGTGCGTTCTGGGGTGAGGACGTTGTGGTGGATGGCACCAATTTCCTCAGCTACAACGTCGCCACGGACTTCGTGGTTTTCCCGACCTACGACGGCGGTACCATCGAAGGGGCCATCGTGGACTGGCAGGACACGGCGATCACCGTCACAGTGCCCGAGCCGGCAGTCAGCGGCCCGCTGGGCGTGCTGATCGATGGAGTGGTTTCCTACACGGACAATGACCTGACAATTCTCAACCCGGTGATCGGCGAACTGACGCCCAACCCGGGTTTCGTGGAGCAGGCCCTGACCATCAACGGCCTGAGTTTCGGGGCCAGCCAGGAGGCCGGGGATGACCTGCTGTTCGGCGGGATTTCCTTCAGCGGCACCATCAACAGCTGGTCAGACACGGCGATCGAGATCGTCGTGCCCGCAGATGCCGTGGCTTCCTCCGTGCAGGTCGTCAAAGTCGCCGCCAGCAGCAACATCATGCAGTACGTGCCGCGCGCCGAGATCCTCAGTGTTGACAACGAAGGCTTCCAGGCCGGTGAGGAGATCACACTGGCCGGAAGGCACTTCGGCCCCACTGAGGGAAGTGTCGCGCTGGAGGATGCCACGGCTCTCACCGTCAGCAGCTGGAGTGATACTGAAGTGACCCTGGTACTGGATGGCAGCGCGGGACCCCATGGCATCATCCTGACCTCGGTTGATAATGGCGTGAGCAATGAGTTCCCCTATACAATCGGCGAACCACTGACTATTGAGCTGGGTGGGTTGATCGGCGGACAGGTGTACCGTCCCGGTGATGATCCCGTGGTGGAAGTGACTACCGCCGACGATGCTGAACTGGTTGAACTGCTGCTCGGAGGAGTGGTGATTGCCAGTTCAGATACCTCCCCGTTCGAGGGTATGGCAATTGTGATCGCGGACTACATCAACGGTGCCTACGACGTGGAGCTGCGCGCCACGCGCCGCACGATCAGTGTCACCAGTGACCCGGTCGGCATCCTCCTGTATTCCCTCGTGGGAGACATCAATGCCGATGGGCTGGTTGATGAGCTGGATCGTGATGCCCTGGAGCCGCTGATCACCATGCCGCTCACTCCTGAGGAGATCATGCCCTGGTGGGATACTGACGAGGACGGAGCAGTGACGGAGTCCGACCTCAGCCTTGTCGGCTACAGCTTCGGCAATATCATCGGCGGGGAATAACCCGGGTTACGTCCTACCACAGCCCGCTCTGCTGAATCAGGTCATATTGCGTTGCCCGCTCAAGAGGTGCTGCACGCATCGGCAGGTCCAGCTCCATCAGCTGTTCATTTGCGGGATCAAATCTCGGCCAGTCCTGGAGGCCTGATGCATTGGGGTTGCCAGTGCGGATGAAGGCTTCAAGGTAGTTTCCGATGCGCTGTGACAACAGCTGGCTGCCTCTCCCGTAGGCCAGTGGCACGGGGAACGATCCGAAGAAATAGGGCAGCTCCATTCCGTGAAGGGTCCCCACGCCTGTCAGGAGGGAAGCAGGGCTTTCATAGTCGAAACGATACATCCAGCAGTCCGGATTCAATTCTGACATGTTGCGCAGGATGCTGCGGGCTCCGCTGGCGAAACCGTCACTCATGAACATCGTCAGCTGTGAGAGGGCCATGTCCGTGTCCTGCGCAGGGTAAAGCAGGCTTGCATGGGGAGCCTGGAGTCCGAAGATACTGCTGAGCATGCCATCGTACTGCT
>JAHEFU010000246.1 GCA_024645305.1 Planctomycetales bacterium | reverse complement strand
GTGGGCACCCTGGGTGGCAATGTCCTGCCCGGAATGCTGGGCGACAATCCCTTCCCGGCCGGTCCCTACGACCAGGCCTCACTGGTGCCCAATGCCGCAATCCTCGAATTCGCCGGTCCGGACCTCGTGGAACCACTGAGCATCGCCGGTCCCGTGATTGCCAATCTGTATGTCTCCACTGATGCCGTGGACACTGATGTCTGCGTCAAACTGATTGACAAGTATCCCGACGGCACCCTGATGCTCGTCTGTGACGGGATCATGCGCCTGAGCCATGCCGAGCCGGGGGACCATTCCGGCGGAGCGCCTGTGGAGCTGAGCTTCAACATCGGCAGCCGGGCCTACGTGTTTGCAGCCGGGCACCAGGTGGTGCTGCACGTCCAGGGCAGCAACTACCCCAAGTACAATCCCAACCCGGGTGATGGCACGCCCTACTATGACGCCCTGGCCCCCGGCGATGCCCAGGTGCAGAACAATACAGTGAAGGTCGGGGCGATCGAGCCCAGCAAACTGATCCTGCCCGTCTACAGTCCGGTCAGTTAGCCCTCAGTCGAAACCGGCCCGGCCGGATGAAAATTCGGTGACAGCCAGCCGGAAGGCCGCCAGCTGCTCCGCTGGAAGCCGCAGGCTGTAACGTACCCGATCCGTGAATTCCTCGGCATCCACCTGGGCCTCATAACGCGGCAGCAGCAGGCGCAGCTGGTCCACGAGTGGGTAGTCAATCGTCAGCTGCAGGACCTGCCAGTCTATGCGTTCGACCGTTGGCAGGCTTTCCAGTGCCAGTTTGACGCCACCGCCATAGGCCCTGGCCAGTCCACCGGTGCCGAGTTTCGTGCCCCCGAAGTAGCGCGTCACCACAGCTGTGATTTCACCGATGTCGCAATGGTGCAACACGGTGAGCATCGGCCGGCCGGCGGTACCCTTCGGCTCACCGTCATCACTCATGCCGATATGCTGCTCGCCGCCCGGTTCACCGGCGTTGTAGGCCCAGCAGTTATGTGTGGCATCGGGAAACTCCAGGCGGATCGCGGCAATGAACTTCTCCACAGCTTCCCGGCTGGGGGTATGTCCGATGCTGGTTATGAAGCGGCTGCGCTGGATTTCATCACTTACACGGTGTAATCCTGCCGGAATCAGGTAGCGGTGGGCGTCAGTCACATGCAGATATTACATTCCGACAATCAGTCCATTGCAACTGCCGCAATTGTATGTGGTACTGAGACTCAGTAACATTTCTAATTATTCCAAAAAAAGTATGAACAATTGAAGTTTGTCGGCTCGTCCTGCTGGGTATTGAAAATGGTCCTGTAAGGGAGACCTAAAAAACCAGTTCAAATGAAGCCTCCGTGTGGGACGGGGGCTTTGTTTTCTTCTTTCACTCCGGCTGCGTATAATGAAACCGGCTAACTTCAGACTGCGTCCCCAATCATTATCACGCTGTAAAACAGGAGTGGGCATGGGCAATCTTTACGCAAACAAACAGGCGGCAGAGCGCTTCCTCGATCACTCCAGGACGGGGATCCTAGTTTCCATCCTGATAGTGCTTGGAGCTAGCTTCATATACCTGCTGCCTCCGCTGCTAACCAGCCTGAGACTCCCTGCTCCCGATGCCTCAACAGTTGAACTGCTGGCATTCCTCTCCATACCTCTGGCTCTGCTGATCATCCTTGGGATGTGGATCCTGAAGGGTGGAAAACCCACTGAACTGGGACTTGCCAGGCCGCGGAGCTGGTCTAGGACAATACTGATTGCCATCCTTGTAGTGGCTGTGATCAAGGCTGTTGCCTTCCTCCTCGGCTACATCTTCGAGGCCACCGGGCTCCAACCGCCAGACCTGAGCACACACGAAACAACCCACCAGGACCTGAACCGGCTGATTCTCTTGCTTACTATTTCGTGGACCACTGCAGGCTTCGGCGAGGAATTGATCTGGCGTGGTTTCTTGATCGGCAGGGTTAGCCGGTTGTTCAGTGAATCAAGGACCGGCTGGCTCATCGGCCTGTTAAGCAGCTCATTGCTTTTTGCCCTGCTCCACGCCTACCAGGATGTCCCCGGGATGATCAGCACCGGGATTGTCGGCCTGATACTCGGTTCGGCCTACCTCATATTCAACAGGAACCTCTGGATAAGCATCATTGCCCATGGACTCACCAATTCAATATCCTTCATCCTGCTGTACCTTGGCATCAGCTACTGACAGCAATGACAGTCAGGGTCATGGTCTGTACGGGCTACAACCACTCTAGATAAGAGGAACCCCGCCCTGGGGCGGGGTCTGATGATTCAGGATCTGGAGGTAAGGGGACTCGAACCCCTGGCCTCGTCATTGCGAACGACGCGCTCTACCAACTGAGCTATACCCCCTGATTCGGGCTAACTAATATAACACAGCAGCTGGCTATTCCCCGTCGTCCGGACCCGGCCTCTTCTCCGCCTCGTTCTCAGCGCCACTGATGGTATGACTCAGGGCATCTGCTTCCGTGCCATGCAGGTACAGCTGCTTCTTGGAATCCATGATGACCGGGCCGAGGCTACCGAAGGAAACGTAGACCCGTGTCATTTCCTCAACGCTCATATCTATATCCACCACGTCTGCGCAGGGCACCAGGTAACTGAAGCCGGATGCCGGTACGGGAGTGCTCGGCCAGTACACAAAGTAATGTGGAACGTCATTGACCTGTATCTTCTTCTTGGAAGCGAGAACACCAAGTATATGAGTATTGGCAGAGACTCTGGCAATCACGACATTCGACATGGACTTGACGGCATCCTCGTCACGCTGCTGGAAGAGGTCAACCACCTGCTCGGCACTGTTGTATACGGTGTTGATGAAGGGGATCTTCTTGATCATGCCGGTCACATGCCTGGCAACATAATTGCCAATTGCATTGCGGATGCTGTCATAGCGGGTCCCGGCCTGGCCCCGCGTGAACAGACCCACCACAAATATGAGCAGCAGGATGACAAGCAGGGTGATTATATAAAGCAGGGCAGCCTCGTACTTCTGGTCGGCGTTCCTCGCCACGAAACGGCCAAAGGCACTGTTGGGTCCCAGCCAGCCGTAGATCATGTTGAACAGGTATGTCAGCACCGCCAGCGTGATAACCAGTGGCAGGATGCTGAACAGCCCAGCCACCATGATGTTTCCGATCTTCTTTAGCATCTGTCTTGCTCCAGTTTCTGTCTGTTGCTTACTGTTCGAACCAGTTGACAAGCGGCATCCGCCGGCCGCTGCCGAAAGCCTTGCGCGTCACCCTGAGGATCGGCGCGGCCTGCCAGCGCTTGTACTCATTCAGGCGGATCAGTCGGAAAGCCTCCTCGATTTCCTCCTCGGTATAGCCCTGCTCCAGCAGTTGCTCACTGCCCAGCTGGTCTACCACGATGCGCTCCACCAGCGGACCGGTTCGCTCATAGGCAAACGGGTCCACCTGGTTCTCGCGCAGCTCCGCGGAGGGCTCTCGGCTGAGGCTGCCGGAGGGGATCACCGCCTGCCCCTTCCAGTGGTTGTACCAGTGTGACAGTTCGTAAACCTGGGGCTTGGACAGGTCACCGATCGGGGCCAGCCCGCCGCACATGTCACCGTACAGCGTGCTGTAACCCAGGGCATACTCCGTCTTGTTGCCAGTTGCCAGCACGAGCGAACCGCGGTCATTGGCAATCTCCATCAGGATCTTGCCGCGCTCCCGGGCCTGCAGGTTCTCCCTGGTCAGCTCCCGCTGGTACTCCCCGAGCCGCTCACGGAAGCGCTGCTCAGCCAGCTGCACGCTTTGCTCTATCGGGAAACTGTGGAATGGCATTCCCAGGCTGTCCGCCAGCGACTCGGCATCAGCATTGCTCATATCAGCCGTGAAGCGCGATGGCATGGCCACGCCCGTCACATATGCAGCGCCGAGAGCCTCCACGGCCAGACAGGCCGTCAGGGCGCTGTCGATGCCCCCGCTCAGGCCCAGCACGGCGCTCCTGAATCCGGACTTGGCAAAATAGTCTGATATCCCGAGGCA
>JAHEFU010000245.1 GCA_024645305.1 Planctomycetales bacterium | reverse complement strand
AATGTATTTTCAACTGAAAAAATCGGCTAAGCGGTTTTTACAAAGGAAGAGGCAGGGAAGGATTAGGTAAGTCATGGCGGTATTTACATACACAGTGCGGGAAGCCAGCGGGGCCACAACCAGTGGAACCGTTACGGCTGACAGCCGCGTGGACGCTTTGAATTCCCTTCGCAACAGAAACCTCTTCGTGCTTGACCTGGTTGAACAGGAAATCGCAACGAATGTAATGGCGGGCGGATTTGGCGGGGGATTCTTCCAGCGGGTCAAGATTGACGAGCTGGCCATCTTCACCAAGCAGCTTGCCGCTATGGTCGGTGCCGGTATCGCGATCACGCGATCGCTGGACACCCTCGCCAAGCAGCAGTCGAAGAACCAGTACTTCAGGAACACCCTCCTGCAGATCAAGACTGACGTGGCCGCCGGCCTGCCGCTGAGTGCGGCGATGGCCAAGTATCCGCGGATCTTCAACCCGATGATCATCAGCCTGCTGATCAGCGCCGAGGAAACCGGTACGCTGGACACAACCCTCGAGGATCTGGCAAGCACGCTGGAGTCCGAGGTGGCCCTGCGCCAGCAGATCTCCGCCGGCATGCGTTACCCGATCATCGTGGCCACGGCGGCCCTGATCGTGGTTTCCTTCGTGATGGTCTTCGTGGTGCCGCAATTCGCCACCATCTTCGAATCCCTGAACGCCGAACTGCCTGCCATGACGAAAGTCGTGATGGCTGTTGCGATCTTCATGAAGAACTGGTGGTTCATCGTGGTGGCGCTGTTCATCGGCATGCCCTGGCTGCTCAACCTGGTTTCCAGCTTCCCGGTGGGGCGCCAGATCCTTGACACGCTCAAGCTGCGCCTGCCCGTCTTCGGCGACCTGACGAAGAAGATCATTCTTTCACGTACATCAAAGGTATTCTCGACCATGCTTTCGGCGGGCGTACCGATCCTCAAGGCCCTCAGTATCGTTGAGCAGTCCTCGCTCAACTCGATCTACGAGGGCGCCTTCAGCCACATTAAGAGCGGTGTCCGTGAGGGCCGCAACATCAGCGGTCCGATGGAGAACTATCCGTCCCTCTTCCCGCCCATGGTGGTTGCCATGGTCGCGGTGGGTGAGGAATCCGGAACCCTGGACCAGATGCTGCTGAAGGTGAATGATTTCTACACCCGAGAGGTGGAAACAATGGTGCAGAAGCTAACTGCACTGTTGGAACCAGTTTTGATCGGAACCCTGGGCGGGATCATCGGTTTCATCGTGATCGCCCTGTGGATGCCGTTGTTCAGAGTCATTCAGATCATCCAGGAGATGGGCTGAGCGATCCTGAGGTTACTATCAAGTTTTTTGGAGGCGCAACATGTTTAAGCGTTTCATGCAGAAGTTTGGAAAGCGGAAGGGTTTCTCCCTCGTCGAGCTGCTGATCGTTATTGCGATCATCGGTATCATCGCCACCATTGCGATCCCCATCCTGCTGGGTGCTCGTCGTAATGCCATTCGTGAGAAGGCTCGCAACTCCCTGCGTTCCCTGATCTCCGCTGAGCAGGCCTACTACGCCGCCAACGGTTCCTACACCGACCTGGCTGGCCTCGCTGCCCCTCCGGCACCGCAGGCTCCCTACATTGATGGCCAGACCGCCGGCGGTAACCTCGGACCCGAGATCACCATCGCCGTCACCGGTTTCACCGTCAGCACATTCGACGTGAGCTGCACGACGGTCGATGTCGATATCCCGGACTTCACAGCTGATGAGACCGGCGAAATCCTCGAGGTCTAATCCTGGCTGTCCGATTTATCGGATCTGATGGATTATCAGCCCCGGGCGGTACTGCCGCCCGGGGATTTTTTTTTGTGGGAATTTGTTGACAGGACGTTGATAACTACCTTATACTTTCGATTAGTGAACTAGGCGGAGGAGTGCGATGGTGATGTCGCACAAAATTCAGGCGCGGACCTGCCGCGCAAAACGGGGTTTGAATTGTCACAAGCAAGCTTGAAGCGCTACGTCGGCTCGGGGATCATCGGACTGCACTTCACGCAGGAAGAGCTGTTCCTGGCCCACGGCCAGAGGTCCGGCCAGACATACCATGTCGGGTCCATGGACGTGATTGACATTACCCAGCACATGCTGGAAGGTGGTGAATACAACACGCTGACCCTCGGTCCCGTGATCGAGGAAGCAATTCGCAGCCACCGCATCAAGACCCGCAAGGCCATCATCAGCTTCCCCGTGAAGTTCCCCTGGATCAGGGTGATTGACGTTCCGGTGATGAGCCACCGTGAAATGGCCCGGATCGTGCGCCTCGAGGTGGAGCGCCTGTACCTTGATTCCACGGTGGAGAAGCTGATTGACTTCTTCCCGCTGGATGACGGCAAGGACAAGGGACCCGGTGGAACCGTGCCCGTCCTGAGCTGCGCGATCCCCAAGAACTCCGTGGCTCCCTACATTGACCTGCTGGAATCCGCCAACCTGGAACTCGTCGGCATAGACCTGGTTGAGGTCAACGTACTGAAGATGGCCGCCCTGCAGGGCGTGGACTTCAATGACGGCATCACGCTGATCCTGAACTTCAACACAACCAGCACCGACCTGATGCTGATGGAGAACAACAAGCTCCAGCTCGTGCGTAAGGTCGGCCAGGGCAAGCAGCAGCTGCGCGAGATCCTCAACCGTACAATGCCGCCCGATGACATGGCCCGCCGTGACCTGCGCAACATTGACTTCACTGTTCCAACGGAGCACCTGGGCCTGGCCGGTGAGTACGTCACAAGCATGCTCGGAGAGATCCGCCGCTCAATCGAGTTCTACCTGACTGACATCAAGCGCCAGGAAGGCAATGTCAGCAAGGTGATCCTCGCCGGCAGCGGTTACTGGCCGACAAACCTGCCTGCGATCCTCGGGATGCAGCTCCATCTACCCATGATTGACCTCAAGTTCGAGCGCATGCCCGATGTGATCTGCGAGACGAGCTTCAGCCGGGAGTTCCCGGCCTGCGGAGTCTACGCCCCGGTTCTGGGATCAGTCCTGAGGGGGATCGGATAAATGAGTTACAGACGAATAGAAGTAAACCTGCTGCCACCGGAACTACAGCCGGGTCCGGCCATCCGCTCGGCACTGATCATCAATATCACGCTGATTCTGGGCACGGCTTTCGCGATCCTGCTGACCGCGGCACTTTCGATCTACCGCTATGCCCAGTATGAAACGGATATCGAGAAGACCACGCAGAGCATTGCCAACCTGGCCTCGGTCAAGGAAGGCTATCAGCAGCTGCAGAAGATTGATGCCGCCGTCCACAATTACGGAGCGATCGTGGGCATTGCCACGACGGACTACATTGACCTGCCGGTATTGCTGAGCCACCTGTCCAACATCCTGCCGGATGAGGTCTACCTGGTGAATGTATCCAACACGCGGGCCGGTAACACCACCGCATATTCAGTGCTGGATCCCAACCGGGCAACCTTCATCAGCATGACCCTGCGCTCCAGCCGCAAGGACCTGGGCCTGATCCTCAGGACACTGGAACGCCTGAAGCAGGACGAGGTCTTTGCCAACTGTGTGCTGACAAACGCCGAACTCGATTCAGAGGACCTGCTGGACCTGTCGGAAGCCCTGGGCATGGAAATCATGTTTGACCTGCCCTCCAGTGCCGATGTCCCGCAGGAGTACAACTTCTACGAATTCGTGATCCGTGCCGAAGTGACCCGCCCGCTGGTGGATACCGGCAGCCGGGTGCTTGATGACCAGCTTGAACTGTTCAAGGCCAGCAAGCCGATTCCGGATGCCGCCTCCGCCGCAGCTGCGGCAGCAGCGCAGGCCGCCGGTGCCGCAGGCCAGCCCCCAGCTTCCGGGGAAACGCCTGGTGTGGTCGGTGGCCCGGAAGGTGTGACCGGGACATCCAACCGGGGGGGGAACTGATCCATGAAGAACGCAACGAGCATCGCCATTGTCTTCGTGATCTGCATGATCATGCTGCTGCTGTACTTCTTCGTGCTGCAGAGTGCGCTCAAC
>JAHEFU010000244.1 GCA_024645305.1 Planctomycetales bacterium | reverse complement strand
CCTGGACCTGATCCAGGAAGGCAACATCGGCCTGATCCGCGCAGTGGAGAAGTTCGAGGTCGACCGCGGCTTCAAGCTGTCCACCTACGCGACCTGGTGGATCCGCCAGGCGATCAGCCGGGCCCTGGCAGACCAGGCTGAGCTGATCCGCAAGCCGGTGCACATGGTTGAGACCATCACCAAGCTCGGACGCGCCAGCAAGGACATCCAGCAGCGTGAGGGCCGTGAAGCCAGCAACAATGAGATCGCCTCCGAGATGGGTATCTCCGTGGAGAAAGTCCGCGAGATCCTGCGCGTGGCCCAGAAGCCGATCAGCCTCGAGAAGCCCATCGGCAACGACAAGGACAGCCAGTTCCAGGACTTCCAGGAGAACAAGAACATCGTCTCACCCGAGGTTGAGACGATGTACAAGCTGACCCGTACGAAGATCTACAAGATCCTGCATACACTCAGCCAGCGCGAACAGCGGGTGATCCGCCTGCGCTACGGACTGGAGGACGGCCACAGCCGGACCCTTGAGGAAGTCGGCAAGGAATTCAACGTCACCCGTGAGCGCATCCGCCAGATCGAAATGAAGGCCCTGAAGAAGCTCAAGCACAATACGCGCAAGAAGCAGTTCGTGGGGCTGATAGAGTTCTGCGACATGTATTCCAACAGCACGAACAACATCACCTGATCGGCTAACACCGGACAAGTCAGGCCGTCCCTGCGGGGGCGGCCTTTTTTTTTCGGCTAGAATCTACTGATTGAGCAGTCAGTCCAACCCCCGGCACAACATCACATTCTGCGGATTCCACGCCACCGGCAAGAGCATGACGGCCCAGGTGGTGGCCCGGAGGATGCGCCGCCAGCTGGTTGATTTCAGCGAGGAGACGGGAAAACGCAACCGGCTGAACCTGTACACCATTGCCAGAATCGGCCGCAAGCCCGATGTTGAGGATGTGGAAACAAAACTGATCGAAGACTTGTCCTACAGACGGGAGACAGTGATTGCCCTTGACTGCGACAGTGAAATCTATGACGAGGCGCTGGCGGCACTCGGCGAGGTGTCATACCTGGTGATGCTGGATCCGCCCTTCGAAACCATCTGGCAACGCCTGAATGCTGACAACCGTTATTCAGGGATGATCAGCCGGCTCGGCCGGGCCGGAACATACAACAGCTGGCAGCGGGTGACCGGCAAACGGCAGGCAGCCGACCTGCTGCTCACCGATCCGCAGCTGTCCATGCTCGAGCTGGCGAGACTGGTGCTGCACTGCTTCTTTACATGAACTACGAATTACCGGAAAGTTTCTATAACGAGTCACGGCGCCGCAGCCTGAACCTGAAACGCATGCGGATCTGGTCCGTCATCATGATCGTTTTTACAGTGCTCAACCTGTTCAGCCCCTACGGACTGATCCGGCGCAACCGGCTATCAGCGGAGTTCCCCAACAGTGAATTCGGTGTCCAGCGTGCCTATGTCAATGAAGAGCGTGAGCTGGTGCTGGAGCGGCTCGGTTACGTTGACCGGACGGGAAAGTATGTCTACGGCAGTGATGGGAAGCTTGCGAAGTATGCGGAGTACGACCTCTACACCGGTGTCCGGCTGGACAGTACGCCTTCCATCAGCTCCCAGTACCGGACCAGCGGTGTGGCCATAGACATCAAGCCAGGCACACTGACGCAGGAAAAGATCCGCCTGTCCTCACAGAAGATTCGCCGCGAGAACCGGCCGACCAAGACCACCCAGACCGGGGTCCCCCTCAACGAAAGTGGACTTGCGGACATCCGCTCGCTGAAGGAACTGCCGGAGGATGGGATTGCCATCGAGAACCTGCAGATCCGCTTCATGTCGCAGATGGACCCACCGCCCCACGAACTGCTGCCCGGGCACCAGTACCTGCCCTTCAGGGACGCGCATTGCTATGTTGACCCGCTGCTTGACGGGAAGTACACGGAGAACGTGCTCTACATTACGACGGACCAGCAGCGCTACATACACCGCATACTGCTGGACCCCGACCAGGCTGCAGACAACTGGGTCCGGCGCGACCTGACTGTATACATCCCGCTTGAGCTGGAGCGGGGAGTTGACAGTTACCTGTGCCACGATCCCGATGAGCCGAAACTGATGCTCGTGAATGCCGACGGGCGCATTACCTGGTTTGACGACCAGACCCTGCAGGTGCTGGACAGTTATGTCCTGAAGGGCAACTGGGAGCGTGAATTCGCCTCCCTGTTCCAGAGTACAAGCTTCTACAGCGATGAATTCGGACTGCCGCTTAACAGGCTGCAGGCGTTCCGGATCTACCGTGGGCTGGCTGTCATGCTGCTTGCGGGCCTCGTCCTGCTGGTGCTGGGTTACCTGCCCGGATCAGACGGTGAAGGGAGCGAGCAGCCCGCGGATGATGACAACGAAGATGCTGAGCCGGGCAGCCCAGTCAGAGAGTCACAGCTGCGTCTGTAAGCATCGCCCGACAGGGAGCTGCCTCGGCCTCCGTCAGCCTGAGGGGCAGGCACAACAGCCTGTAGATGCCCGGTTCGACGTGTCGCAGGTCTATGTACTCCAGCAGCAGGAATCCCGCTCCCAGGAGCTTCATGTGAACTGGAAAGCTGCCATCCCCATCGCGCTCCACCGACAGATAGTCTATGCCCAGCAGCCTGGGGCCGCGGTCAACCAGCAACCGGGCCGCATCTTCGCTGAGTCCTGGATGCTCCGCAATGTATTGCTCATCAGGGAAGTCACCGGCATCCGTCCGCAAAAGCAGCGCAGCATCCGGGTCCATTATCCGCATGCTGAGGTCAGCGGCGCTGATGTCCAGCAGACCCCGGCAGTCCAGCACTTCGACCAATGGACAGAATTCGTAGGGGGAGTAATCCTCAATGCAGCGGCCCCCGCGGATGAAATGGGCGGGTGCATCCAGATGCGTTCCGCAATGGCTGTGCATATCCAGACAGGTGAAGCTGTACTGCCCTCCCCGCTCCAGGTCAGGATCCCTGCGGAGCCTGACCGGGGGATCTCCCGGGTAGCTGAGCATGCCTGACTTGATCCGGCGGCTGATGTCGATGAGCATAGGGCTAGCATATCAGGCCAGCAGACAATTATGCACAGGGCTGAAACCCAGAGTCGGAGGCCGTGGTCATAACTTATGATAGTCGCGATGGTGTTTCTTCTCTATAACAAGGTCCTGCTCAGGATCCTGGTAGCCCTCAGCGGTGCCGGGCTGGGTCTGGCCACCTGGCAGTACCTCACCCTGTCACATGCCAAACTCCCCAACCAGGGCATGCTGGATGCCTTCGCCATCATGAGCTTCCTGATCGCCGCCTGGCTGATCATGCTCACGGCGGAAGTGGTGGACAATCACTATGTCAGGGCCTTTGCCTGCCTGTGCATGCTGCTGGGTTGCCTCGTCAGTTACAAGTGGATCTTCCTGCTGGACAAGCCGAAACTGGTGGAACTGCCTGGCGGGCCTGCTGGAATGCAGATTGTCAGCCTGGGATTCGGTGCGGCCCTGCTGATCAGCCTGGGCATGCTTGTACTGCTTGTGATTCGCCTCATCAGGGATAAGCAGAGTGCCGGCCGGCTGCCACATGCCGCTCATAATCATGATGCTGTGCTCTCTACCGGGACTTCCGGATCTGCCAGTCTGCAGTCCGGCAAGCGTGATCCCCTCGAACCGATTCCGCTGGACACGACTCCCCTCAGCCAGTCTTCCGCTACATCTGCCACTTCAGCAACTCCCCCAATCCAGCCTGAGCGGACACCGGCACCGGTTGGCAAGCTCGTTGGCATTGGCGGGCTGTATCTCGGGTTCGAACAGGAATTGGTCGAAGGCTTACTGAGCATCGGCCGGGCGGATGCAGACATCCTGCTGGAAAAGGACAACCAGGTATCCCGCCATCATGCGAACCTTAGCATTGACGGCTCCGGAATGGCGATCCTCAGCGACATGGGCAGTACCAACGGCACCTTCCTCAATAACCAGAAGATTGACAGCAGTGCACTGGCGCCCGGCGACGTGATCCGCATC
>JAHEFU010000243.1 GCA_024645305.1 Planctomycetales bacterium | reverse complement strand
CGTGGCTGCCTGGGACTTCGGCATCAAGCAGGGCATCCTGGATTGCCTCAATGAGCGCGGTTGCACGGTGCATGTGTTCCCCTGTACGGCCACTGCAGAGGAACTGCTGGCCGTTAATCCTGACGGAGTGTTCCTCTCCAACGGCCCCGGCGATCCGGAACGCATGGACTACGTGCTGCCGCATATCGAGCGGCTCTGCGATGTCCTGCCCGTGTTCGGGATCTGCCTCGGGCACCAGCTCATCGCTCGCAGTATGGGCCTGCCGACCTACAAGCTGAAGTTCGGCAACCGCGGTGGCAACCATCCCGTGCTGGATCTGCACGACGGCCGCGTACACATCTCCGCGCAGAACCACAGTTACGCCGTGGCCATGGCGGATGGCCCCGAGGGCCGGCCCGCCGCAGCCAGCGACGGCAGTGCACGGCATCCGCTTGGTGACGATCGCCCGACGGCTCCGTACCCCCATCCGATGAATCCACGGGTGCTTGTGACGCACCTGAATGTCAACGACAGCAGTAATGAGGGTCTGGCCTTCACGGACCGCCCGGTGTTCAGCGTGCAGTACCATCCTGAGGGCAGCCCCGGCCCGCGTGACAACACATACCTGTTTGACCGCTTCTGCGAGAACATGGCGGAAACGAAGGGCGTGGGCACGGCGGGTTGACTCAGGCCCGCTTCAGTTCTCAGGCCCCCGGAAGACGAATTCCCATGTACTGTAGTCCGCCATGCCCAGCGAGGACCAGTCGTAGTAGGGTGTCGCCAGCACCGCCAGTCCTCCGTCAGACCGCCGCCGCATGCTGTCGATCAGCATCCGATCCGGCAGGCGGGCCCGCCACTGGCGTACGCCGTCGGCATCATAGCAGTCCACGTGGAAGCGGATGGAGATGTGCAGGGCGTCGCGCAGTGCGTTCATCAGCCAGTTCTGAGAACTGCCGGCCAGGTTGGAACTGCAGATGTAGACATGCCGGCCATCTGCGGCCAGGTTGTATTCCTCATGCTCGGCAAGCTGCAGGCGGAAACGGATACCTCCGGAATTGTCAATCCCGTACAGCAGCCCGCCGTAGGTCCGGAAGGTGGACAGCTCCCCGCTGTTGAGCACGGTGCGCACGTAGCCGTCCGCCTGGTCGAAGTCCTGCCGCCAGAGCTGCCGGCCATCCCAGTCCCGGGCCTCCAGTGAGTTGCCGTTTTCGTGGACGAGGATCAGCTCGGGCGTGGCGCTGATTATCTCCGCCGCGCTGCCCGCCTGGATGCTCCACAGCTCCTGCCATGCACTGTCAACGCAGTGGATCCGGTCCTGGCCGGACTTGAAGCAGCGCCGGCCGTCGGGACCCTTCAGGAAGATCTCGTCGAGGCTGACATCCATCTGGTAACTGAAGTAGGGGTAGCCCTGGCCATGCCACAGGCGCTTGCCGTCCGGCCCGGCCACCATCCAGTCAGAGCTGTTGAAGAACAGCACGCTGACTACTCCGTCGCTTGCCACCCGGAATTCAGAGGCAGCACCAATGCCGCTGACAGGAACTGCGATCCCCTCGGGCAGGACGTCCACCCACAGCTGGTGGCCGCTGCTGTCCAGGCCGTAGAGCCGGCCATTGCTGTCAAGGGCCACGATGCTCTCGTTGTCACCCGCTGCAAACACGATGCTGCCCTGCGGGGCACGGAATTCCCAGTCCTCCCGTAGCAGCGGGGTCCAGCAGCGCAGGCTGTCAACCGGATTTCCGACAACGATGGAGAAACGCCGTCCGTCGGACAGTCTGTCAGCATAGCGCAGGTCCACGGGCGTACTGAAGCGCTGCAAGGTGTTGCCAGCGGCGTCCAGGCGGGCCAGCTGGCCGCCGTTGCCGGCCAGTACGAGCTGGCCGTCCGCGTCCACCCGGGCCAGGCAGTCCTCGGGCAGCTGTGCGCTACGTTGCCAGAGCAGACCGCCATCGGCTGACCAGGCGCTGATGCTGCATTCCCCCGGCTGGGCGCTGAAGCTCAGGCTGCGGATCGGCCCTCCGGCGAGGCTGCCCGGCACCAGGCGTGTCCTGCCCTCCAGCTCGGCTTCCCACAACACCGTGCCATTCTCCGCCAGGCAGACCAGGCCGCGGCCCATGGCCAGCAGCGCAGGCTGCGGCGTCGCGCCCGCCTGCTGTGGACCGGCGTCCAGGCGGGGCCGTGTGCCGTACATGTCCCAGTAGGCCTGCTCGGGCATTGCCAGCCGGGTTTCCACGGGACTGAGGGTCCGTACGCCGTCCAGCAGGCTGCGGTTGCCAAGCCACAGGGGCAGGGCCACGACCAGCCAGGCGGCGGCCAGCAGGCCGAGGCTCAGCCGTGCCCGGCGGATGAAGCGAGAGCGTCCCTGGAATTCAGTCACCATGCGCAGTATAACTGACACGTCCCGGCGGGGCCGTGTTCGCAGGGAGTGCTCAGGCCCGTTCCAGCGTGTAACGGAAGTCCATCCCGTCGATCTCCGTCTCCAGCACCTCACCAGCAGGCTGGCCGGACTCGAGGGACACCGCCAGGGTCTCCGCCTTGATGTAGTCACTGTGCACGGCCAGGGCGGCGCTGACTTCCTCGCTGGTCGCGAAGACCACGCGGATGCGGTCCTGGTAGTCCAGGTCAAGGGTCTTGCGCTGTGCCTGCAGGCGGTTGACGACCTCGCGGGCCAGACCCTCCTTGCGCAGTCCGTCGCTGATCTGCGTATCAAGGACGAGCAGCAGGTTGCCATCGCGCTCGCAGACCGTGTCCGGCTTCTGCTCAAGGTGCACATCGAAGCAGCTTTCATCTATGGTCAGCTGCCGGCCCTCCAGCTCGAACTCCACCCAGTTCAGCAGGCTGCCGCTGCGGTCAATGGCCTCGCGCGGCTCATCGCGGTGCTGGTCAAGCTGCGCGCTGATCTCCGCCGCGCTGGCGGCGATCCAGTTGGCAACGTGCTTGGCGTCCTTGCCGAAAAGCGGACCGAGCTGGCGGAAGTTGGGCTTGTAGCTGTAGGACACATACTCGGTCTCATCCACGGCCCAGTCCAGGGCCTTGATGTTCAGCTCCTCGTGCAGGATCCCGAGGTAGCGCTCGATGGCCGGCTTGAGGCTCTCGTCGTGGGTGATCAGGGTGGCCCGGCTCAGGGGCTGGCGCACGCGCACGCCGCTGGCCTTGCGGGCGGCATGCCCGAGGCTCACCGCCCGGCGCACCTGGTCCATGCTGTACTCCAGCTCCTCGTCGATCAGCTCCAGGTTGGCAACGGGATAGTCCTCCAGGTGCACGCTCTGCTGAGCCTCAGCGCCGAAGGGCAGGACGAGCTTCTGGTGCAGCTCCTCCGCGAGGAAGGGCGTGAAGGGCGCGATGACCCTGGACAGCGTTGCCAGCAGCTGGTACAGCGTATGGTAGGCCGCCCATTTCTCAGTGTCCTTCTCGCCCTGCCAGAAGCGGCGGCGGCTGCGGCGCACATACCAGTTGGTGGTGGCCTCCACGAGTTCCTCCAGCTGGGCTGCCGCCTGGGTCAGTTCGAGGTTCTCGAGGTGCGTCGTCACCCGATCCACGCAGCGGTTGAGCTTGATCGTGATCCAGCGGTCCAGGTCGGAGAGATCCTCCCAGTCCACCCGGTGGATCTTGGGGTCATACTCATCGATGTTGGCATAGATCGTGAAGAAGCTGTAGACGTTCCACAGCGGGATGATGAAGCGCTGCAGGCTCTCCACCACGCCGTGGTCGCTGAAGCGCGCGCCGGCAAACAGGTTGCTCGAGGAGTAGAAGTACCAGCGGAAGGCATCCGCACCGTGGCTGTTGATCACCTGCCAGGGGTCAACCACGTTGCCAAGCCGCTTGCTCATCTTCTGGCCCTTCTCGTCGAGGATGTGGCCGAGCACGAGGCAGGACTTGTAACTCGGTTCACCCGTGATGATCGTCGAGATGGCGTGCAGGGTGTAGAACCAGCCACGCGTCTGGTCCACGGCCTCCGAGATGAAGTCCGCGGGGAACTGGCGGTGCTGCTCGTCTCCCTCGATCAGTTCGCGGTTCTCGAAGGGATAATGGATCTGCGC
>JAHEFU010000056.1 GCA_024645305.1 Planctomycetales bacterium | reverse complement strand
GGGGGTTCGCCCCGACGGGAGACGTGATGGCGGACGTGATCCTTGGTGGATATCCGCTCACCGTGAACCTCACTGCCGATTTTACGGATGTGGATGGCTCGATTGTGGAGTACCGCTGGGACTTTAACAATGATGGAACCATTGACGAAACCGGCACAGAGGCGGCTCTCGAGCATGTCTATGCAGTGCCGGGAACCTATATCACCAGGGTGTATGCCGTTGACAATGACGAGCTGAGCGGTACGGACTTCATAACGATCAACGTGACCGGTGTACTGCCGCCCAATCCGCCTGAGAATGTCCAGGCCAGCGACGGCACCTGGGGCGGTCAGATTCATGTCACCTGGGAATTCCCCAGCGAAGGCGTTTCTCCCAAGGGTTACCAGATCCAACGTGCGGATACTGTGGACGGCACATATGAAATCGTCGGTTCCGTGGGGCTGGCTTTCACGGAGTTCTCAGACACATCCGTGACGGACGAGAATATCTACTGGTACAGGGTGATCTCCCTGCATGGCACTATTGGCAACAGCGATCCCAGTGAGTCTGACGACGGATACATGGGTGTGCTCCAGCCTCCGTTGAATGTGCTGTGTGGCCAGGGGACCATCGCTGACAAGATCAGCATCGGCTGGACGCATCCCACGGATGGTGCCCAGCCTGAAGGTTATGACATTTACCGTTCCGCAACACTTGGCGGACTGAAAGTGTTCATTGCCAGCTTGGGCTTTGAGACCTTCTATCAGGACACTACAGTGGCGGATGGCAAGGTCTACTATTACTATTTGCAAAGCACCCGGACGAATTTCCCGAGCAGTGATTACAGCGAGCCGGGCAGTGGATTCCTGTCACAGCTGCAGGCCCCGACTGGCATAAGCGCCAGTGATGATGCCAGTCCGACTGTTGTCTCAGTCAGCTGGACGCACAGCGGTGGTACACAGGTGCCCGCCGGGTACAACATCTACCGCGCCACGGCTGTTGACGGCAGTTACAGCAAGATTGGCTTCACCGGCTACGTTGAGAGCTGGGACGACACGTCGGCAACCGATGGGGCAGTCTACTTCTACAAGGTCAGTGCCTATAAGCCGGGCTGGGACGAGACCAGTCCCAGCGAGGACAGTGACAGCGGGTATGTCGGCCTGAGCGCGCCGACCTCCCTGTCCGCCAGTGATGATGAAATCGAGCAGATCACCGTGTCCTGGTTCCCGGGAGGCGGAGGCGTTGCTCCGGATGTATTTGAGGTCTTCCGGGCGGACACGATAGATGGAACTTATACATCCGTCGGGACGACCGTAACCTTTGAGCTGATAGACACATCGGTGTCACCGGGGCAGACCTACTATTACAAGGCCGTAGCCAAGAAGGCGGGTTACAACAACAGCCCGGATTCAAACATCGACGACGGTTACGCGCTGATTGCCTAGAGCCAGCGGGCAAGCATGCAGATATTCCAGAGGCCGCCCTGCGAGGCGGCCTTTTGGTTAAGCAGTGCGGAGTCTGATCAGCCCGTGGCCTGACCGCCCTCGCTCAGCCACTGGCGCAGGCGCTCATCGAGCACTGTCTGCCAGGTGGTCAGGATGGAATGCTTGCTGATTTCCGCCTGCTCCCCGCGCTTGAGCCAGGACTCGTGGCGCAGCTTGAGTTTCGTGCGCGTTTCGCTCAGATGCTCCAGGGTGAAGCAGACTTCATGCGGGAACACCCCGGCCCGGGGTCTGAGGATCCTGATGCGCACCAGCCGTCCGCTCACGATTTCAGTTACGAGTCCCAGCAGGGCACCGTCATTCTCACCGCAGATCTCCATGAAGCGGCCACCGATGCTGGGTTCAAGCCTGACTTCGGTGGCATCACTGAGAAGTGTGAAGGGTGGTCCCCACCACTTGCCGATGTCCTCGGTGATGGCCCGCCAGACCTGCTGCGCGGGTACTGGAAAATCAAATTCGTCCTCAAGCAGGAACTCAAAGAGCTCCACTTCAGTTGACTGGAAACGATGTGCCATTGCTATAAGATCCTGCATCCCGGCTGGGACTGATGATTCTAGCATTCAGCGTATGGTCGTCAAATTCAGTATGTGCTGACGGAGGAAGAACACACACAGGTCCCTTTCAATCCAGCTGAATGATTCAATTTGAGAATAATAAATCAATATCGGCAAGGCTTTGGTATCAACTGGACATGACGCAACTCTCCGTCCATATCAGGGCAAGGCAGCAGTCAGAACTCGCACTCGGCTGCTTCAGGCGTCGCTGTGCCAAGACGCGATGGTGCATCGGCAAGATCCTGATGTGAATTGACCCTATCCGGGACCTCCCTGAATCATCAATCTGCTTTTTCTTTCATTCTGAATGCGCCATGCGCGCAGCTCTCTAGGAGATACTCATGAATTTCTTTCAAAGATTCCAAGCGAATTCAATTACAGTCGGATGCCTGGCCCTCGGTGCCGGGCTGCTGTTGTCCGCCTGTGGCAGCAGTAACAACAGTGAATCCATGAAACTGGCATTTTCATTCAGTGGTCTGGAGGATCTTGGTAGTGATTTCGTCTACGAAGGCTGGCTGATTGTCAACGGCAGTCCGGTCAGTGCAGGCCGCTTCACTGTCAATGGCAACGGGCAGGCTTCCCTCTCTGAGTTCACCGTCTCGGAAGATACGGCTTTGAATGCCACCAAGTACGTGCTGACGATCGAACCGGCAACGGGAGACGATCCCGCGCCCAGTGATACACATCTGCTGGCCGGTGACATCAGTGGTGGAACCGCGAGCCTGAGTGTGTCCGATGCAGCAGCCCTCGGCAGCGATTTCAGTGCCGCCAGCGGTCCCTTCATCCTGAACACTCCGAGCACTGCTTCTACTGATGCCGACTTCAACCAGGGCATCTGGTGGCTGGATCCAGCCGATGGACCCTCTGCCACGCTGGTTCTTCCAACCCTGCCGGCCGGCTGGTCCTATGAAGGATGGGTCGTTGTGGACGGAACCCCCGTTTCCACGGGGCGCTTCACGGATCCCTCCGCAGCTGACGCCGATGGTGCGGGGCCGACATCAGGTCCAGACGGCTTCCCGCCCTTCCCGGGACAGGATTACATCGACCCTGCGCTGGATCTGCACGGAGGGACTGCAATGATCAGTGTTGAACCGCAGCCGGACAATTCCACTGCACCCTTCACACTCAAACCGCTTGTCGGTCCGATTCCAATGGGTCTTGCCATCGGTACTCTTAGCCTCATGAATAACAACGCCGCTGCCACAAATCCGAGCGGTAATGCCAGCCTCAGCAGCAGCTGAGCCAACAGTACAAACTACCGCCAGGTCGGGACTGGCAACAGTCCCGGCCTGGCTTCCATTTTTGTTGAACAATCCAAAAGAGATGTACATAACCTACAATCAGGCAGCATGAAAGTAAGCATAAACTCCCGGATTCCGGGGCGGAACAGGGCATGACGGGAAAAAAGAAGAAGCTTGGCGTAGAACTCAGCAACCTGCAGCTGCCATCTGTTGGATGGCGGGAATGGGTACGCCTGCCTGATCTCTGCCGCCCCTGGATCAAGGCCAAGATTGACACAGGTGCCAAGACCTCGGCTCTGCATGCGCATGACCTGGAGGTCTTCAGCGCAGCTGGCGTCGAGATGGTGCGGTTCACCATCCATCCGAGACAGGCGGATGAGGAGCGGGCAATCGTCATTGAAGCGCCAGTGATAGATCACCGGCATGTCAAAAGCAGCCAGGGCAAGACCAGTTTCAGACCCGTGATCCTGACCACCCTGGAAATGATGGGCCAACGCCTGCCGATAGAGCTGACACTCATCGGTCGCCATAAAATGAAATTCAGGATGTTGATCGGACGACAGGCCCTGCGCGGCAGATTCCTCGTGAATTCGGGTGAATCATACCTTTCAGGCCGTGGACATCGGCGCCCGCCTGCTATCGAGAACACCGAAAGTGTCCCACCTGCGGAGATTAAACAATGAAAATACTGATCCTGTCACGTAAGGCCTCGCTCTATTCCACTCGTCGTTTGAAGGAAGCGGGGGAGGAACGTGGGCACGAAGTGCGTGTAGTTGATTACCTGCGCTGCTATATGGATATCACCTCACATCGCCCGATGGTGATGTACCAGGGGCAGCCCCTGACAGGGTATGATGCGATTATTCCTAGAATCGGTGCCAGTTATACATTCTACGGGACTGCGGTGGTTCGCCAGTTCGAAATGATGAACGTCTTCAGCATCAATGAAAGCCAGGCAATTTCGCGCTCCCGGGACAAGCTGCGCAGTCTGCAGATTCTTGCCCGTGAAGGCATAGGACTGCCGGTGACCGGATTTGCCCATAGTACGAAGGATGTTGACGGTCTGCTGCATCTGGTCGGTGGAGCACCGCTCGTTGTCAAACTGATCGAGGGCACACAGGGTATCGGTGTGGTGCTGGCGGAGACTAACCAGGCTGCCGGTTCAGTCATAGAGGCCTTCCGTGGTCTGAGCGCTAACATCCTCGTGCAGGAGTTTATCAAGGAAGCCCGTGGATCCGACATCCGCGCAATCGTCATTGGCGACAAGGTTGTCAGCGCCATGAAGCGTACCGCGCAGGAAGGTGAATTCAGATCAAACCTGCATCGGGGAGGCAGTGCTGCCAAAGTCAAGCTGACCCCGGAGGAACGCATGACCGCAGTGCGCAGCGCCAAGAAACTCGGTCTCGGGTTTGCCGGCGTGGACATGCTGCGCAGCAACCATGGCCCTGTCGTCATGGAAGTAAACAGCAGTCCAGGACTGGAAGGCAGCGAAGGGGCCACGGGTCTTAACATTGCCGGAATGGTCTTTGAAGCGATTGAGAAGAAAGACGCCGCCAACATCGCCCGCAAGACACGCAGCAAGATCAAGCACTGATTGAGAGGTCGGTTACTCAGTCAGGATGTACCGGTGGACCATGACGCGAACCCCTGCTGACGCTATAATTAGCAGCCCTCAGGAGAGGTGACCGAGTGGCTTAAGGTGCACGCCTGGAAAGCGTGTGTGCGGTAACACGTACCGAGGGTTCGAATCCCTCCCTCTCCGTTTATTCCACACATCCAGCTTCCGGACATGCTCTGGTCGCCTGTTGGCTCAGGCAGTCATCCCGCCACGCGGATCCAGAACCATTCATTCTCATGCATGCTGTGGAGGGGCTTGACCCCGGCAGGCATGGGCACAACTACCCGATTGACATCAACAGTCTTAAACGTGCGAAACAGTACTGGGATGTCCTCTTCAGTAACAAAATGGTGCGGGATCCCCACTTCCAGTCCATTGCGCAGGATGCAGGTCTGCTTCTCTATCCAGTCAGCCTGATGTTCTGTCGGTGCATTGCGCATGCCAGGCAGGCTGATCAGGGCCTGGCCACTGATCGCCTTGATGCGCTTGATCTCAGCTATCGCTCGTTCCAGATCCCGTTTCTTACCATGATGGATCACATCAATGCCCAGAATCAGGTGAAAGTAATTTCCGTTGAAGCCGGTTTTGCGGAAGTCACCTTTGACCACCGTGGTGTGCTGCTCGAATCCGGTAATTGCCTCCCGGGACTGCTGCAGGCTTTCATTGCTCCAATCCATCCCGGTGCAGCGCCAGCCGATTTCCGCCAGCTGCCTGAGATGTCTTCCATTCCCGCAGCCGATGTCCAGGGCACGGCGGGACTGCTGGGGCAGGTCCCCGATGTACTGAATTACACGCGGATCCGGTGACAAACGGCGCAGGGAGTCATTGGCATTGCGCCTGTCCCAGATCATCTTCTGTTCGGGGACCGTAAGATCTCTCATAAGTACACTTGTTTTCAGCCCTGCTGGCTGCCGCTTCTCGTCGGAACGAACACCCACAGCCAGGCATTTCCTGCCTTGCGTTTCTCAATCAACTCCAGGCCCTCTGTTGACTCTGGAAGGTCGTCAGGTGTTCGTATGATAATACGTGCGTCTGCGTCCCAGATTCCTGGACACTGCCCCAGGCCGGGTAGCAGGGACCTGGCCATGCCCTCGATGTATGGCGGATCCACGAAGCAACAGCTCACCTTATGAGTTTCGCCCAGCTGCTTCTCCACAACGGTCAGGCAGCGCCGAGCGTCAACCTTCAGGATCCTGACCCGCTGGAGAATATCAAACTCCCGCGCCAGACTGCGAATGTCATCGCAGGTCCGCCTGTCCACCTCCACGCTGAACAGCAGCGGAGCACCTCGTGAAACAGCTTCAAGACCGACAATTCCGCTCCCGGCACAGATATCCAGGAATGCCCCGGCAGCCAGACGGTCCGGATTGAAGAGGTTCATCACGAGTTCGCGGACGTATCCGGTCGCCGGCCGGGCCCGGCTGCCCTTGCTCAGTCTGATCTCCCGACCCTTTAGTTCTCCCGCTGTGATCCGCATCCGAGGATTATAGACCTGCTCTCCTGTTGGATGATGGTTGAGCGCGTCTTTGCTATAATCAAACGTCTTACTCGTATCATGTTGAAGGGGTAGCTTCCTATGTCAATCCGTCGACGCATCAAGGTGGAGCAGCGTGACCGCAAGGACGTACTTAACGAGGCGATCATCTCCCAGGATGAATTCCTAGAGAAGTTCTATTCGCGGCCCGGCAAGTTCCAGTTCTTCTTCGGTGCAGGCATGTCCGTCAGCGCGGGCATACCCCTTTCCAAGGACATCATCGATGAAATCATCGTAAAGGTCTTTGAGAAGACCAATCCCGCCAAGCGTGGCCAGATGACGGCAGATGAACTGTCGGACTGGGTCAGCCGGGAAAAGTGGTTCAACCCGAACTATGCTTACATTTCCGCGCTGGAAAAGGAGTATCCCTCTGTCTACCTGCGCACTGAGCTGTTCCGCCGCTACATGGACGGACGGTTCCCCAGTCCGGCACAGCTGAACTTCGCCATCGGGGTCAAGGAAGGTAAACTTAACAACCGGGTCTATACCACCAACTGGGATACGCTCGTTGAGGATGCCTTCTACTGGCTGCGTGGTACGAACTGCACAACCATCAAGGGACCCGAGCAGCTGGTTGAGGTCAAGGATGAAGAGCACCGCTATGTGATCAAGCTGCATGGCGACCTGGATCGCTACGATGTCAGGTACCTGCGCGAGGGTATGGCCAAGCACAATGACGATCTGCGTGAGTTCCTGATCAAGTCCATGAGTAATGTGGGCCTGGTTGTCATGGGCTACAGCGGTGGTGAATACTCCGTGATGAACATGCTGATGGAAATTGTGCACGACCACCCGGATGTCCTGTCCGGCGGTCTGTACTGGGCCTACCAGGGCAATATGAAGCATGTCCCGGAATCGATTACCGACCTGATGGCGATCGGCCTGGACAAGGGCAAGGACTTCCGCCTCTTCGAAACAGACGATGCTGACTTCCTGTTCGAGAAGATATCTGGAAAACTAGGTTTTGGCAGCATAGAGAGCGAGCTGGATGTCGCATTCTTCCGCTTCAACAAGATGGGATATGGCCAGTTGCGTGAGCGCGAGGAGCGGGTTGTAGCTACATTGAATGACCTTGTGCACCGCGACCTGCTGGATGAGGGCTTCCTCGTCAGGGACTACAACCTGATCCATGAAGTCTGGAACTCCGAGTCCAAGGGCATGTTCAAGAAGAAAGAAGAAAAGGAACGCTCGGCCAGGGATGCGGAACGCAAACTGATAAACCACTGCTTCAATGACCTGAAGCACCAGCAGTTCCAGGACGCTGAAGTAAAGCTGACGGATGTTGCCAAGCACTTCCCGGAGAATGCCCATGTCTACTGGGGCCTGGGCTGGGCCAACTACTGCATGGGCCGCTACCGCGAGGCGCTGGAATTCTTCGACAGGTCCCTGGCACTCGATCCCAAGAGCTGGAGCACCTACATTGCCCGTGCGATGTGCCAGCACGATCTGGGCCAGTACGCCGAAGAGATGGTGAACTATGACAAGGTGCTTGAGATCAAGGGCAACATTGACTATATCTGGTACAACCGAGGTCTGGCCGCGCACAAGCTCGGCGACCAGAAGGCGGAGATTGAGTCTTACGAAAGCGCAGTGGCGGTCAACGGAGGCTATTACAAGGCCTGGTACAACCTTGGACTGTGTTACTACGACCAGGGCAACATCCTGACGTCCCTTAACTGCTTCAAGCGCGCCCGGGATATCAACTCCAAGTTCTTCAATGCCCATTACAACTGCGGCATCCTGCTAGGCAAGATGGGCCAGGACGGGCAGTCAATCGGCGAGTTTGAGCATTGCATCGAACTCAATGAGGAAGACGACCTGAGCTTCAAGCAGCGCGGTACCGCTGAGCTGATGATCAGCAAGTACGACAAGGCCCAGGAGAGCTTCGAGGAGTTCACCCACACGCAGCCTGGCGATCCGGAGGCCTGGGCGAACCTCGGCCTGTCCTATTACGGTACTGAGCATTACGAAGAAGCGCTCGAGTACACGGACAAGTTCCTAGAGCGTTTCCCGGATGATGCGCGTATCTGGTACAACCGCGGCCTGGTCCTGGATCAGCTGGGAGACCGCGAGAAGGCGATGCAGGCATTTGACCGATCGCTGGACCTGAACAATGACAACGACATGGTGTGGTACCGCAAGGCGCTGCTGCTTGGAAACCTCGGGCAGTTCGCCGGCCAGATCGAGTTCCTCACCAAGTTCCTGAACCGCAACTCACAGGATCTGCGGGGCTGGTTCGAACTCGGTGAGGCCAACCGCAAGCTCGGCGAGGCCTCTGTATCCCGCGAGGATGTGGTGCGCTATTACACCGCTGCGGTCCAGGCCTTTGACAAGGCTCTCGAATGTGACCGGACGCACCTGGAGACCTGGCTCAACAAGACCATCTCCCTCAACAGACTGCATCGCTACGATGAAGCTCTTGAATGCATCCATTACCTGCTGCGCTATGACAAGAAGAACGCGGAGGTCTATTACCAGAAGGGCATTGCCGAGGACGGCCTGGGAGACCAGCTGTCTGCCACGGATACCTTTGCCCAGGCACTCAAGCTGGACGAGAACCATGCGGACAGCTACTTCCGCCGTGGCCTGCTGCTGGCTGAGCTGGAGCAGTTCGCCAAGGCTGTCGACCACTTCGACAATGCCATCCGGCTGAGTCCGGACAAATGGCAGGCCTATCACTTCAAGGGCATCTCCATCATCAAGCAGAAGGAGTACGACAAGGCGCTTGAAGTATTTGAGTCCGCACTGGAGAAGTTCGAGGACAAGCCGCGCTTCTATGTTGACAGTGCGCTGGCCTACGTGATGAAGCGCAATATTGACGACGCACGCAAGTGCCTCAACACGGCGATCACCCGCAACCCGAACCTCAAGGCCGAGATCCTCTCGACCCCCGAGTTCAGCGGCCTCGTCAACTAGGAACCAATCAGACTATTCCGGCACGGCCGGGGGTGGCCTCAGCGTCATCCCCGGCTGCCAGTTTTCTGAGCTCCTCCGGGAGATTGAACTCCAGAATCCGGCGCTCCAGGTCTGCAACGTAGGATTCCTGCGAATCCTCTCTTTGCAGCTCATCCATCCCATCCAGGTCACTTCTGATCTGCCGTGACAGGCGCTTGGCATCACTCAGGTGCGAGGAGGACTGCTGCTCTGCGCGGCGCAGGTCATTCCAGCGCTGGTCATAGGCTTCCTCCATCAGCTGCAGGTCCCCAAGCAGCATTTCCCGTATGCCATAGGCCCGGATGCTCTCGTAATACCTGACATTGGCGCGTGCCGCATCTATCTGGCTGACCAGTTGTTCGATGCTCGCCCGCAGGCGCAGGGAGTCAAACCAGTAGAGCTCCGACCGCTCAATCAGCTTCTGCAGCTCATCGAGCTGCCCGTCCAGTTCCATGAGTTTCTGCTGGCTGAGAGGGTAATGCGTGGCCCGGCCCCGGGGCAGGGTGGCTTGCTCGGCTTCGCGGGCATCCAGCAGGGCCTGCCACTGGGACCTCCACTCCGGGCGGTCGGACACCACCATCACCCGCGTGATCTCCCGGCTCTTGGCGGTAAGGGAGCCCGTGTGCACCCTCAGGTAACTCTCCCAGTCATCCAGCACCCTGAGCTGCTGCTGTTCGGCCTGCTGGTACTCCCGGTAGCTGTAGCTGGCAAACTGGTAGGCGGCCAGGGGCACGCTAAGCCAGATCAGCATGATGAACACCTTGAATGCCAACTTGGTGATATTGTAACCAATATGGGCGACACAGACATGCGGGTGGCACTGCTGATTATCGGGAATGAGATCCTGCGGGGTGACACCCTGGACAGCAACAGCAATTTCCTCGCCTCAGGCCTGGTTGCCCGGGGAGCCAGGGTGTGCCGCATAGTGACCATCCCTGATGATCTGGAACTGATTGTCAGAGAGCTGCGCAGCCTTGCTGAGGAGTTTGACAGAGTGATCACCACCGGAGGCATCGGTCCGACACCTGATGACCTGACGCGCGATGCAGTGGCCCGGGCCTTTGGCCGGCCGACTGTCCTGTTTGAGGATGCCGTAGCCGAATGGAAAGCACGCCGGGGCGGCGAGCTCAACGAAGGGCAGCTGGCAATGTGCACGATGCCGGCACGGGCCCGCCTGATCCGTACAAACTTAACCTCCGCTCCCGGTTTCATAGTTGACAACGTGTATGTGCTGGCTGGCGTGCCCAGCGTGATGAAGGAAATGTGGGCTGTCATCGCGCCGGAGTTCAGCGGCCCCGTACAGGCTGTGGCGGGTTTCACCGTGCGTCTGCCCGAATCACAGTTCGCCGGTGTCCTGCGCCGTTTCCAGCAGGAGCACCCCGGGCTGGATTTCGGCAGCTATCCGAAGATGGAAGGGGACTGGTATTCGGAGATAAAGGTGATTGGACCGGACAGGGAATATGTTGACAGCATCTGCCTGGAGCTGAAACAGGCCGTGGCTGCCCTGGGGGACTGATCCCGCGACTAGTCCGGACTCTCCCCGATAAGCCGCTCACAGAATTCCCGGACCGCCTGCCGTGCTTCAGAATTGGCAAATCCCTTGCCAGCCAGGAAGCCCAGCATTGACGCTGACAGCTTCATGCGGATCTCCTGCTCAAGCCGGCGTGCATCGGGCTTTGCCGATAACCTGCGGCGGTACTGAGCCAGCTTCGTTTCGAAGCTGCGGCGCCGTGTCTCCAGGAGGTCCAGGGATGCGCTGAAGCTGTCCACAGCCCCGCAGTGCTGTTCGACCATCCGCTGGGCGAGCTCCCGTTCACAGCCCCGGCGCAGCAGCTCCTGCATCAGCTTCGGTGCGCCGATTGCACCCTTGGCAACGAGTTGTTCACTGATGGTCTCCGCTGCCCGGTTGTCATCGAGGAATCCGCGTTCGCTGCAGAGCTGCAGGACCTCATGCAGGAGATCGGACTCATGGCTGCGCTGGCTGAGCTTGCGTCGCAGTTCCGCGCGGAAGTGTTCGCGCCGTGCCAGCAGGCGGCAGGCCCGGTCGTACATCAGGTGGAAGCGGGACATCCGAGCACTGCGTTGCCATTCCTCATCCGGAACCACGAAGCCGGATTCCCACCAGGCGGGAACTGACTGGACCGGCAGCAGCAGGGCTTCTCCCTCGTCCGGGACCACCTCTATCCATTTCTCATTGCGACGGGGTCTTAGCTGGCTGATCACTGGCACCATTTGAGGATAGCGCGTGCCATAATGTCCGCGTGGGTTTGGTTCGACTCCTCGAAGGACTGAATGAACTCACCAGCCTGCTCAGCGGCCTGCCTGAACCCGGAGGTGACTGCTGGCTGGTCGGTGGGGCGTTGCGCGATGCCTGGCTGGGCCGGCCGATCCATGACATTGACCTCGTGGCTCCCGAGCCGCTGGACGCACTGGTCGGCAGTCTTGAGAAGTTCAGTGGCAGCCGGGCCTTTGTGGTCAACCAGCGCTTCGCTTCAAGCAGGATCCTCGCCTCCGGACTGATAATAGACATCACACCCCTGAGCGCGAGCGGCATCGAGGCTGACCTGCGCCGCCGCGACTACTGCATCAACGCCATGGCCGTCCCCCTGAGCGCCGTGTTGCGCGGCGAGATCCGTCCCACCGATGTGATAGCGGATCCCCACGCTCTTGAGGACCTGGCCGCCGGCCGCCTGCGACTCGTAAGTTCAGCTGCCCTGACGGATGATCCTCTGCGTGTCCTGCGTGGCTTCCGCCTGGCAGCCCAGCTCGGGATGAACCCGGACAGTGGCTGCCGCGAAGCCTGGCGGCTGCACGCTCCGGAGCTGTGCAGGGTATCCGGAGAACGGCAAAGGGAAGAGCTGCTGCGCTGGTTCGGACTGCCGCAGATGGATACGGAACTGCTGCAGATCTGCGCAGACTGCCGCGTGCTGTGGGAGCTGTTCCCGGCGCTGGAGCAGAGTGTGGGCTGCACGCAGAACTTCTACCACCACCTCGATGTCTGGCAACATACCCTGCTGGCCCTGCAGGAACTGGATGTACTGCTGGAGGAACTGCCCATTGAATTGCAGCCCTTCGCCCAGCATCTGCAGTCCGCAGTGTCCAGCGATCTCGACGGCGGGGGCAGCGTACTGGCCCTGACCCGGCTGGCACTGATGCTGCATGACGTTGGCAAACCAGCCACGCGCAGTCCGGCGGCCGATGGCTACATCAGCTTCATCGGGCACCAGAAGGTCGGAGTGGACCTCATTGCAGCGGACCTGGAACGCCTGCGCCTCTCCGGGGCAGAACAGGATTTCCTGCACCTGATGATCCACGAGCACCTCCGCCTGGGATTCTACAGCGACAACGATCCGATGCCGGCGAAGCTGGTCTACCGCTACATCAGGTCACTCGGGGAAGCCACTTTGCCGCAGCTTCTGCACAGCCTGGCCGACTGCGCCGCTGCCCGGGGAGAGGGGAGTGCGGAAAGTCTGCGCAGGCACCTGCGGGCTGCAGCAGTGATAGCTGACAACTACATCAACGGCAGCAGCGTTGCCATCCCGCCTGTGCTGCTGGACGGCACCGAGATCATGGAACTGCTGCAGATCAGTCCCGGACCGCTGATCGGGCGCTACAAGCAGGCCATGCTTGAAGCCACGGCGGAGGGATGGATCCAGACCCCCGAGGAAGCCCGCGAATTCGTCACTCGCCTGGCGGACGGTGGATTGGAGGACGATCCGGAAGTCTGATCAGCCCCGCTTGTCCATCAGGCTGCGGATCGTGCTGACGAGGTCGGTGCGACTGATGCTGAACTGCTGCTTCTGTTCACGCCACTCATCGCGGTCCTCCACCTGTTCAGCGATCCTGCGCCCAAGTTCCAGGTCCTTGATGCTCAGCTCGGACTTCTCGAACTCGTCGCTGCCAGCAATGACCGCATAGGGGATCCCCAGCCGGTCGGCATACTTCAGCTGCTTTTGCATGTTGCCACCACCGAGAAACATCTCGGCGGGGATGCCGTTGCCACGCAGCTCGCTGGTGATGGCTATGTAGTCCGGAATCCGCGTCTTGTCCATGACCGTCACAAGCACCTCGCTCGTGGCCCGGCGCTGCTCGATGCGTCCCAGCTCCGTCAGCGCGGCCAGCAGCCGGTCAACGCCCACGCTGGCACCGACGGCTGGCACGCCCTGACCTTCACCGAGGAAGCGTTCCACCAGATCGTCATATCGTCCACCACCGAACACGCTCCCGTAACTCGGCAGGTCCGTCAGGGTCACCTCGAACACAGGCCCCGTGTAATAACCCAGTCCGCGGGCGAGATGCAGGTCAAAGGTCCAGCTGGAATCCTTCAATCCGAAAGCCTCAAGCAGCCCTATCAGCTCCTCGATCTCCGCCAGCCCTTCGAGCGCGAGGGAGTTTCCGGTGAACAGATCGCGGGCGGCCTGCAGGGACTCCGCAGCGTTGCCGGAATTGGGCAGATCCAGGAAGGCGTCAATGCGCACGATCTGGTCCACGTCGAGGCCCAGGCCGGGGATCAGCGCACCGCTGTCATCCTTGAGCCCTGGTCCCAGTTCCTGGCGGATACGTTCGCGGTCGAACTTATCGAGCTTGTCAATCACCCTGTAAATGTCCCGGCCCTGCTCCGGACTGGCCCCGCAGTACTCCCCGAGGGCGTTGAGGATCTTGCGGTTACTGAAGCGGATCACGTAGTTACGCACGTTCAGGCGTCGGAAGATGGCGTCCACCAAAGTGAGGATCTCGGCATCGGCCGCCAGGCTGGCACTGCCAACAGTGTCAATGTCAAACTGCTGGAACTCACGGAAGCGCCCTGGCTCGGGTTTGTCCCAGCGGAACACGCTACCCGTCTGATAGCGCCTGAAGGGCCGGGGGATGTCCTGGAAATTCTGGCAGAACAGCCGCGACAGGGGTACG
>JAHEFU010000242.1 GCA_024645305.1 Planctomycetales bacterium | reverse complement strand
ACGGAAGCCTGGGGTGGTCTTGCGCGTACCGACGATGCGGATGCCATGCGGTGCCGCCAGTTCCGCCCAGCGGCGGGCCTCGGTGGCGATCCCGCTCATGCGCTGCAGGAAATTGAGGGCCACGCGCTCAGCACTAAGGATCCCGCCTGCAGCTCCGTTGAGCCTCATCACACAGCTGCCGGCTGCCAGCCACTGGCCATCCTCTGAGGATACTTCGCAGCTGGTGCCGGGCTGGAGTTGCCAGAATACCTCGGCCGCGACGCTCCCACCGCAGAACACCCCCTCCTCGCGCATGACCACTTCCGCCTGCGCGATGGGCTGGCTGCCCTGCAGGGCCAGCTCAGTCGAAATGTCACCGTTACCGATGTCGGCAAGCAGTTCCGCACGGACGAGTTCTTCAACGAGGAGATGATTCACAGGGGGATTTTAGCGCCTGCAGGCTCCGGGAACCCTGCGCCAGGCCTGATGCAGTCCAGCTAATGCATGTTGTGCTACAATCCTGTAATCATTTGACTGTTCTTCCCTAATTTTTACATGCCACTGAACAGTAAAGTCTATGCCACTGTTGTCCTGGGCGGGATTATCCTGATCTGCCTGGCCTGCCTGATTGGCCGCTGGCGCATCCTTGCAGCCCAGCAGGAGCCGCCGCGCCTGTCTCCGCAGCGCAGCAGCCTGATGTACAGCCGGCCACATGGAGAGCGGGAAGCTGACCCTGAACGCAAGACCGGGGAAACAGATGCCGCAGCTGTGGCTGGCAGGAACCCGGATCCAGCAAAGCCCGAGGACAACCCGGCGCAGCCAGCCGGAACCCTGGACATCAACCTGGCCACTGCTGCAGAACTGGAAGCCCTGCCGGGCATCGGACCCGTGCTTGCCGCGCGAATCATTGCGTACCGGGAGCAGGCGGGCGCATTCCACAGTGTGCAGGAGCTGCAGGAGGTAGAAGGCATCGGAGATGCCACGCTGCAGGAATTCCTGACGCTGATCCGGGTGGCGCCCTGAACACCAGGGCGTGGCATCTGGCGTACAATTGAATAGCCGATGCCTCCATATCTGAAGTTCCTGCTTAACCTGCCCCACGGCCTCGTGCTGCTGTGGATGCTGTGGTTCATCTTCACGCCCTCCCAGCTGCTGTACCTGTTCCGCAAGAACAGCAAGTCGCACGAACTGCCGAAGTCAGGGGAGATCATGAACTTCCGCGAAATCTTCGCGACCGGCTGTGTCGGAGGATTCGTGCTGCTGACATTCATCACGATCTACTGCTCGTGGATCACGCTCAGCATGAACAACGTGATCTAGCTTTGCCCCGGCTCAGGCCTCCGGTTCGGGAGGCAGCGGGGCGTTCCCGGCAAGCTGCGCATAGGTCATCTGCAGCTGGGCCAGCACCGACTGGAACTCCTTGAGTTCAGCGGGCTGCAGGCCGGGTTCCAGGTGCGAGAAGCAGACATGCAGGAGGTCTATCGCGAAGCGCGCCTTCGCGGTGTCCGTCGCCACGAGCCCCGTCACGGGATGCGGCATGCGCCCGAGGTGGATCAGGGCAAACTGGATATAGATCCCGAGCTGGCTCTTCTGGTAGTTCTCCAGGCCAAGCTCAAAGATCTGCAGCACCTGGCGGTACTCCTCCTCACCGATCTCCTGGCCCTCCGCATCCGCGTGCTCATGCCCGGGGTGTTCGTGACCGTCGTGGGCATGGGCTGCATGATCATGGCCGTCAAGGACCTGCTCCGCGGGAGCCGCGGGCGGCACGGGTTCCAGCACCTCCATCACGGGAGGCTCCTGGGCTGCTGGTTCCGGCGGTGCAACCGCTTCCGCTTGAGCCTCCGTGGCCTCCGGCTCCGCTTCAGCTTCCTCCTCACCGGCACGCGAATGCCGCAGGTCCTGGATGATGATCGGCTGCGGTTCCTTTTTTTCGTCGTCAAAGTTCCGTGTCATGTCTGTTCCTAGAAGTCGGTCTTGCCACTGAAGTTGAAGTTGTCAACGCGCATCGATTCGGGCACCAGTGCCCCGGCGCCCCAGAAGGCCGGCTGGTAGCTCATCTCACTGGCCATGCCGGTCACGTTGCCGAGGGCTTCCAGCACGTTCTGCGTGAAGCGGAAATTCGTCAGCCCGCTCGTAAGCTTGCCATCCTCGATCATGAAGGTGCCGTCGCGGGTCATACCCGTGATCACGGCTGCCATCGGGTCCACCACGTTGGTGTAGTGGAAGTTGGAGACGAAGATGCCGCGCTCCACGCCGGCTATCAGGTCAGCCGTCTCCTCAATCCCCGGGTTGAGCACCAGGTTGGAGGTCAGCGGGAAGCGCATCCCGCTGTCGTGCCCGGTACTGACCGTGCCCGCCTTCTTGGCGGTGTTGGCATCATGCACTACCGCGCGGGCCACGCCGGACTCGATCAGCACGATACGCTGGCGGGGCATCCCGGCGTTGTCAAAGGGCATACCCAGCGTGCGCTCATCCAGCGGGTCGTCCGTGATCGTGATCTGGTTGCCCGTCACGGGCTGGCCGATCCGGCCGCACATGAAGCTGGCACCGTCGTTGTAACGCCGCCCGGAGAAGCCCAGGCGGGCGAGGAAGCCCAGCATCGTGCTGATGCAGTTGGCCCCGAGCACCACGGTGTAACGCCCGGCCTCGATGTCATTGCGCGGGTTCTGGCTCTTCTTCGCAATGGCGTAGGCCTTCGTGCTCTGCTCCTCGATGTCGATGTCCTTGATGTTCCTTACCTGCACCTCGGACTTGCCGCTGCTGTTGGGCCCGCCCCAGACCACCTGGTAACGCGCGCTGGTCGTGTTGACAGCGGCTTCCACACCCTGGTTGTTGGCAACCACGCAGTTGAGCTGGCCGGTGCGCAGGATCCCGCTGGCGCTGAATTCCTCGTCCTCCGAGGCCTCGAAGCCCTTGATCACGAGGTCCGCCCGCTCCTCCGGAGTGCAGGCGGCGGTGGCCTCGTGGTAGTCCACGCGGAATGGGTAGTCAAACGGGCCGGTCGGCAGGTCGGCCAGGTCCGGGTTGGGCTGGCTGATGCGCGCGGCGGCGATGGCCCGCTGCACCGTCTGGCTGATCGCCTCGGGCGTCAGCACATTCGTGGTGACACGGCCTTCACGCTGTCCGAGCCGCGCGGTGATCGTCACCGTGGCCTCGCGCTCGTAGGTGTTCTGGTGGATCTCGCTGTTGGCAAAGCGTGTCAGGGCACTGTCGCTCGTGACTATCCGCACCTCCGTCTGGTCAGCATCGCTGGACTGCAGCGCATGCCGGGCGAGGGTCACCAGTTCATCCTGGCGTTGCATCAGCTTCTTCGGTGTAAACTGCTTTTCGAGTACTTCCGCCATTCAGTTCTCCTTGCCGAGCTTCTGGTAGCTCGCCTTGCGTTTGGCTGTATTCTGCACATACAGGTTCTTTGGGTTGTCACCGGCCAGCTTGAGGATTCGCTCATCCGCGCGCCGGGCCAGGCCGATGAGGTCCGGTCCGTTGGGTTCATTGACGAGCAGCGCCATCTCCAGGGAGATTTCGGCGATGAAGTCCATGTACATGATGGGGGTGAACACGGAACCAGCGCTGAACTGGCTACGGATCCCACTGAACTTGCGGCTGGACTGCGGGGGCAGCATGCGCCCAAAGCCGGTGTAGAGGCCCAGCCGGCTGGATTTTGCCAACAGGCCCTTGCCGACCGCGGAGTCGGTTTCGTAACCACTGAGGATCCCGCGCAGCTGTTCCGCGTCACTGAGTGTGGCCTTGATCAGGGCGAAGTCCTCATCCGAAAAGGGCGGCAGGGTGACCTTGACTGTCTCCAGCTTCGCGCCGAGCACCGTCGCCGTCAGGTAGCGGCCGGCCGCGACATGGAAGGCCCGGCGGGCCAGCAGCAGCTGGCGGCTGACCTCTCCCTTGTAGCCACTGCCCTCACCGCTGGCGGCGGCCAGCGGTTCAATCACGGCCATGGCCCCCAGCACGTCACCGTAATAGATGATGGACTGCAGGAACAGGGCCTCCTCCACCTCGAGCTGGCTGGCGGCCGGGTCATCCACCACTTCCTGCAGCA
>JAHEFU010000055.1:5859-14329 GCA_024645305.1 Planctomycetales bacterium | reverse complement strand
AAGATCACTGTATTCGGCACGAGTGCCAAGTACATCGCCCTGCTGGAGAAGGAAGGTTACAAACCGCGCGAACATCACAACCTGAGTTCGCTGCGTGCGATTCTGTCAACGGGATCACCGCTGGCACCAGAGAGCTTTGACTACGTCTACCGTGACATCAAGGCGGAGCTCTGCCTGGCCAGTATCTCAGGCGGGACGGACATCATCTCATGCTTCGCACTGGGCAACCCCATCGCGCCTGTACACCGTGGCGAACTGCAGACCCGGGGTCTCGGGATGCGGGTGGAAGTGTTCGACAGCGATGGCAATGCCCTGCCGGCGGGGCAGCAGGGTGAGCTTGTCTGCACCGCACCCTTCCCGAGTATGCCGGTCAGCTTCTGGAATGACGAGGACCACAGTAAGTACCACGCAGCCTATTTCGCGGACTATGCCAACGTCTGGCGGCATGGTGACTGGGTGGAACTGACTGAGCATGGCGGTCTCGTGATCCATGGTCGCTCGGATGCCACGCTCAACCCCGGCGGTGTACGCATCGGCACGGCGGAGATCTACCGCCAGGTGGAGGGCTTCCCTGAGATCATGGAAGCGCTCGTGATCGGCCAGGACTGGGATAATGACGTGCGCATCGTTCTGTTTGTACGCATGCAGCCTGGCCACGAGCTGAGTGACGACCTTTGTGACCGGATCAGGAAGACAATCCGGTCCAATGCCAGTCCGTACCATGTCCCGAAGAAGATCATCGAGGTGGCGGATATTCCGCGCACGATCAGTGGCAAGATCACGGAACTGGCAGTGCGCAACATCGTGCATGGACGCCCGGTGAAGAATGCCGATGCCCTGGCCAACCCTGAAGCGCTGGAACTGTATCGAGACCTGGAGGAGTTGAAGAGTTGACAACGCGGTAGCGGCGGTATCCAGCCGCCGATGTCAGACGTAGGGCGGGGGGTAACACCCCCGCCGGATGGGCTGTTAGCCCAGCCCTACGGCGGCGAATTGGAAAATCCATTGCGTGCAAGTCACGCCAGGGCGAGACGCGCCTTCTTCCACAATCCCCTTCCCTCATCCCCCGTAGTATTCTCTATCCATGGCTACTACTCTGGGATGGTTACACATATGTCTTACTGCTGAGGACATGGAAGCCTCCTGCACTTTCTGGGAACACATCGGCTTCAGGCAGGTTGACGGTAAGCGCGAGGAAAACTGGGCCATCATGCAAAATGGCACGACCGAGATCGGGCTGTTCAAGGGTCTTGGTGAAACCGGTTCAGTCACGCTGAATTTCCGTGGCTCTGACACTGGCAAATTCCGTAGTATTGCCGAGACGAACGAGTTACCATTCCTGAATGAGGGCAAGTCCAGTCCCGACGGCAGCGGTTCCTTCATAATCCGGGATCCTGCGGGAACACCACTTTTCTTTGACAGTACGGCGGAAGAACGCCAGCGTTATGATGCGGGCCACAGGCTCTCTGTCGGGGATGGCAACGGTGAACTGCGGGAGGGTGCCCCCCTGATCGGCAATGTCACTCCCTGCTTCTTCGTTGACGACGTGGCGGCCTGCCAGACTTTCTACCAGCACCTGGGGATGCAGCGTGTGGGCGGGGAGATGAAGCATAACTGGGTGGCCCTCAGCGACGGCTGGCACACCATCAGCCTGTTCGGCCGTGAGCACCAGGGCGAGTTCCCGGATTTCATCATCAATTTCCGGGGTGGCGACGTACAGGCCATTGCAGACCGCCTCAAAGCCAGTGGACTCACGCTCGATCTGGATGCCAATGAAGAAAGCGACGGCAGCATGGGTTGTGTGATCAGTGACCCGGACGGATTCTGCATCTACATCAATACGGATCCATCTGAAAGATTGTACTGATCCCGGTGATATAAAGCAGCCATGCCCACTCTGTTTGACCCACTTGAGCTGCGCTCAGTCACACTGCGCAACCGCATCGGCATGAGCCCGATGTGCATGTATTCCTGCGATGCCATGGATGGCCTGCCCAATGCCTGGCATATGTCCCATCTGGGTGCCCGCGCAGCCGGAGGTACCGCCCTCGTGATGGCGGAGGCTTCCGCCGTTGAGCCCGAGGGCCGCATCAGTCCGCAGGATGCCGGCATCTGGAATGATGAACAGGCCGCAGCCTGGGCACCCATCACTGCATTCATCGAGTCCCAGGGCAGTGTGCCGGCGATCCAGATTGCACATGCGGGGCGCAAGGCCGGATCGAAACGTCCGGCGGACGGTCGGGGAATTGTCTCGGATGAGATTGCCTGGCAGGCTGTCGGGCCGACTGCTGTGCCATTCACTGAGGAATGGCGGACACCGCATGCCTTGAGCATCCCTGAAATGACAACACTGAAGCAAAAGTGGGTCGATGCTGCCAGACGGTCACACCGGGCTGGATTCAAGCTGCTGGAAATCCACAATGCCCATGGCTACCTGCTGCACAGTTTCATATCCCCGCTGTCAAACACGCGCACCGATAACTATGGCGGCAGCCTCGAAAACAGGATGCGTTTCCCGTTGGAGATTGCCGAGGCAGTTCGTGAAGTCTGGCCGGAGGATTTACCACTGGCGGTTCGTATCAGCGGGACTGACTGGCATCCGGATGGACTGAGTGTGGATGACAGCGTGATCTTTGCCAGAGAGCTGAAGAGAATTGGTGTAGACCTGGTGGACTGCAGCAGTGGTGGTGCGATAGCTGGTGTGAATTACCCGGTCGCGCCGGGATTCCAGGTGCCGATCGCAGAGCAGGTCCGCCGCGAAGCCGGCATAGCCACGGCCGCGGTCGGTATGATCACTGAGGCACCGCACGCCGCGCAGATAGTTGCAGAGGGCCGGGCGGATATGGTGATGCTCGGACGCGAACTGCTGCGCGATCCCTACTGGGCAATCAATGCTGCAAAGGAGCTGGAAGCGGATGCCCCGTGGCCCACGCAGTATGGCTGGGCGGTCGGCGGCTAGGAAACGCTCCGTTATAATCGGCGCATGTCAATGCTTCCGATGCTCAAACGCCTGCTTGACCATGACATCTGGGCCAACCGCCGCGCCATTGACATGGCTCGGGCGCTGGCCGATGACAACCAGCGCTGCCGCAGCCTGATGGCGCACATCCTCACTTCGAAGAAGATGTGGCTGGGCCGGATCCACGACACCCCCGACGGCAAGCTGCCTTCCTGGCCCGAGCTGTCCTGGGATGAGATTGAAGCTTTGCTGGCGGATATGAATAAGGCAGTGCCTGCTTACCTAGATAGCCTTAGCGAGGAAGACATGCCTCGCGTGATCAGCTATGTGAATCCGAAGGGTAAACATATCTCCGTGCGCCTTGGGGACATCCTCACCCACAGCATGCTGCATGGCCAGTACCACCGGGCTCAGCTGGCCACTTCTGTGCGCGAAGCGGGTGGTGAGCCGGTGATGACTGACCTGATAGTAATGGCGATCGGTGAGTTGAAGGAAGAGCAGGGCGCGGGTTAATCTGCACATTTCCAGTAGTCAGCCCAGCTGCTGCTGGGGGTGCCTGACAGGCACAATTGAGATCAAATCTCGTCGGCAAATAAAATCATTTGCTATATACTGGGTAGATATTAGCGGGGCCGCCCAGTCTGTGTGCCCCGATACCAGCAAACCAACCAGGGAGAGAGATCAAATGGCCGAGAAACTGACCTTTGACCAGTTCAAGGAAAAGATTGAGAACACATTCATGCAGCACCCAGTTGTCGTTGACAACAAGTATTGCCAGTGGTTCCGTGATGCGGACCTCAGCAAGGAAGAGGTCGCCGCATTCGCACAGCAGTTCAGCGTATTCAGCAACCTGTTCCTGCTGGCCTGCCTCAACCGCGTAATCAATGCCGGTACCCTCGAAAGCGCCCGCGAGACCAAGGAAATCCTGATGAACGAGCTGGGCGTGATCTACAACAATAAGAAGGCGGCCGTCAGCACTGACATGACCGCCGAGCAGAAGGACCGTGATGGTGATCCGGCTGTGGTTTCCACCGAGGGCAGCGTCCAGGGCGGTACATTCCGCTTCCAGGCCGCGCACCTTGAGTGGCTGCTGAAGTTCGGCGCACCCGTCGGCCTTGATTTCGACACCATGGGCAAGCGTAAGCACGGCACGAAGGAGACCCTGCACTTCTGTGACGAACTGTTCCGCCTGTTCGGAGCTGAGGATTACAACGTCGCCCAGGGTTCCAGCTTCGCCATCGAGAACTGGGCCGCTGCCGGATTCTGGAAGGACCTGATCGCCGGACTGGAGAAGTTCAAGGCCAGCAAGTGCCCCGAGATCCCGCTGGCCTTCTTCACCTGGCATGACAAGATCGAGGAGCAGCACAAGGAACACGTCTGGGACGAGCTCAGGGAAACCTTTGATGATCCGCAGTTCAACCAGGATGAGTTCATCCGCGCCGGCATGGAGATG
Organism: Planctomycetales bacterium; assembly: GCA_024645305.1. GTDB lineage: Bacteria > 4484-113 > 4484-113 > 4484-113 > JAFGCY01 > JAHEFU01. The sequence continues at coordinate 9,917 of JAHEFU010000055.1, read as the reverse complement.
CTGGACGGTACGATGGTCTTCTGGGAAGGACTGGACAAGCAGCGCAAGGAGATTGCCGCCGCGGCCCAGGCCTGATAACCGCGTACTAGAATTAAGGTCATCCGGTGGGCTGTGAGCCGACCGGGTGACCTTTTCCATGCACGGATAGCACTGACCATCGGAACCGGGAGGCAAGCCATGAGCGTCACGAGTGAGAACAGGGTCCTGACCGAGAATCCCTGCGGCCTCAAGCAGGTACACCACGTCGAATTCTGGGTGGGCAACGCCAAGCAGGCGGAGTACTACTACCGCAAGGCCTTCGGTTTCAGCCGTTTCGCCTACAGCGGTCTGGAAACGAAGAACCGCGAGACCACCACCTATGCCATGAAGCAGGGCAATGCGGTCTTCCTGCTGACCACGCCGCTCAATTCCAGGCACCGTATCAACGAACACCTGACGAAGCATGGTGACGGAGTGCAGGACATAGCCTTCGAGGTTGAGGACTGTGACAGGGCCTATGCCTATGCCATGGGCCAGGGCGCCAGGGGAATCGTCGAGCCGCATGACGTGACGGATGCCAACGGCACGGTGCGCATGGCGGTCGTCGGGACCTACGGCGACACGGTGCACAGCCTGATTGAGAAGAAGGACTACAGCGGACCATTCCTGCCGGGCTTCACCGAGAACGAGATGCCAGCTGCGGACTGCGGGATCCTGCGCATCGACCATATCGTTGGCAATGTGGAACTAGGGAAAATGAATGAATGGGCCGCGTTCTACGAGAACGTGTTCGGCTTCCACCGCTACATCACCTTTGACGACGAGGACATCTCCACTGAGTACAGCGCGCTGATGTCCATCGTGATGAGCAACAACACCTATGCGATCAAGTTCCCGATCAACGAACCGGCGGATGGCAAGAAGAAAAGCCAGATCGAGGAATACATCGACTTCTACGAGGGAGCCGGGGCCCAGCATGTGGCCCTGCTGACTGATGACATCATCACGACCCTCAGCAAGCTGTATGAGAACGGCGTGGAATTCCTGAATGTGCCAATGAACTACTACGAGGACATCAAGGAGCGCATCGGTGAGATCAAGGAGCCGATGGACCAGCTCAAGGAACTGCGGGTGCTGATCGACCGTGACGACGAAGGCTACCTGCTGCAGCTGTTCACGAAACCGGTGGAGGACCGCCCGACGCTGTTCTTCGAGATCATCCAGCGCCGCGGCAGCCGCGGATTCGGCAAGGGCAATTTCAAGGCCCTGTTTGAGGCCATCGAGCAGGAACAGGACAAGCGAGGAAACCTCTGATATGAAATACAACTTCGTTCGCATCAACCCCAGTGAGGGCGCAGTAGTCGCGGTGGAAACACCGGACGGCCGCGTGCCGATCCGTTCCTTCCGCGACTTCTACGCCTTTGAGCAGCATGTCAAGGCGGCCCGCGCCCGGCGCGGAGTTGACATGATCCCGGACTGGTACGAGATCGCCATCTTCTACTTCAGCAATGCCCAGAGCCTGCTTCTCGACGGTGAAGCGCTGGATTTCCCGAGCGCCGGTGAATGGCTGGACTTTGAGCTGGAGGTCGGTGCTGTGATCGGGAAGGAGTGCCGCAATGTCAAGGCGGCGGATGCCGAGCAGTACATCCTCGGCTACACCGTTGTCAACGACTGGTCCCTGCGTGATGCGCAGAAGGCCGAGATGAAGATGAACCTCGGCCCGGCCAAGGGCAAGGACTTCGGTACCACTATCGGCCCGGTACTGGTCAGCCCTGATGAACTGGCGGCAAAGCGCAGCGGCAAGGGCTTCGATCTGACGATGACCTGTCATGTCAATGGGAAGGAGATCAGCCGCGGCAACTGGAAGGACATCCACTTCAGCTTCGGCGAGATGATTGAACGCGCCAGCAACGGTGTGACTCTCTACCCTGGCGAGCTGATCGGCAGTGGCACAGTCGGCACCGGCTGCATCCTGGAGCTCGGTCCTGAGAACACCGGCGGCTGGATCAAGCGCGGAGACCTGGTGGAGATGGAGATCGAGGGTCTCGGCAAAATTGCCAGCAAGGTCGCCGGTGGTACAGCCAGCGCGGGCTGACATCGGAATTTTGACAACAGCATTTAAACGAGGGTAGACATGCCTTTCTATCACACACTTGGAAGTATTCCGCGGAAGCGACACATCGTGCACCCCAAGCCGGACGGTGGTGTGTACCAGGAACAGCTGATGGGCAATTTCGGATTTACGGGCCCCGCCGCGCTGCTCTACCACATCCATCCGCCCACGGCGGTGCTGCGAGATGAGCACCTGCGCAGCTGGGTCTATGAGGAGGAGGCGCACCCCATGCTGCGTATGCGGCACCTGCGCACGGCCCCGCTGCATGCGGCGGGCAGCCCCGTGATGGACCGTGTGCCGCTGATGTTCAACAATGACTGTGCCATTCTCTACAGCAAGCCCACCGTCAACGACGACTTCTTCTACCGCAACGGCATGCAGGATGAGTACATCTATGTTGCCAAAGGGGAGGGCGTGCTGGAGACGCAGTTCGGTGACCTGCCCTTCAGCAAGGACGACCAGCTGATCATTCCGCAGAGCATCCTGCACCGCTACCGCTTCACTTCCGACGAAGTGGAGCTATTGATCCTTGAAAGCAGCAGCTATCTGCGCACCCCCCGCCGTTACCGCAATGAGTACGGCCAGATCATCGAGGGAGCGCCGTTCAGTGAACGCGATTTCCATGCCCCGACTGAGCTGAAGACCCACGATGAGAAGGGCGAGTTCGAGATCCGCGTACGGCAGCGTGGCGGCCTGACCCGCTTCATCCTCGATCACCATCCGCTGGACGTGGTCGGCTGGGACGGCTTCTACTTCCCCTGGAAATTCAACTTCAATGACTTCGAGCCGATCACCGGCACGATCCACCAGCCGCCGCCGATCCACCAGATCCTGCAGTCCGACGGATTCGTTGTCTGCAACTTTGCCCCGCGGCCCTTCGACTTCCATCCGGAAGCCATCCCGGCGCCGTACTTCCACAGCAATGTGATGAGCGACGAAGTGCTGTTCTACTGCTCCGATGAATTCATGAGCCGCAAGGGTATCGAATGGGGCAGCATGACCCTGCATCCAGATGGCATCCCGCATGGCCCGCACCCTGGTCGCTACGAAGGCAGCATCGGCGTGGAACACACTGATGAGAAAGCCGTGATGATTGACACCTTCCGCCCGCTTAAGGTTGCCAAACCCGCGCATGATATCGAGGACAAGCATTACTGGAAGAGCTGGGTGGAGTAGGGGTCTTGTGTCGGACTCAGTCCGACATGACGTGGTCGTCGACAGACGGGAATTCACAGCTGCAGCTGCTCTTCCAGCCCAGGGCTGACTACCTGACAGCTTGCCCCCCTCTCGTGTTAGCATCTCCTGTTGCCGGATGGCGCAATGCACTGCCACCGGCGAGGAGTTGTCCATGCTTGTCCGTATATTGCTTGCTTCAGTATTCATGATGGTCTGTTGTGCATCCCTGGCATCTGCCCAGGTTGCCGATGATCACTGCACCCCGACCATGACGGCGGAGGAGGCGGATGCCATGGAGCTCCAACAGCTTGCTGATCTCAATGCCTCCCTCGCTGAGCAGGCCACGGCCATGCACTCGACGGGGTATGGCGATGCCGAGCTGCAGACCTACCTGGACACCATGCTGAAGCTTGTCTATTTTGCGAAGGCCCGGGTAAACGGCAGATGGAATGCCGATGTTGGCTACAGCAATGAGGATCTCACCCGTCTGGTTGAACTTGGCGTGCTCGAGGGCTGGCCGCTCAACCCGCTCAATGACTGGCAGCCGGTCGTTATCAGCGCAGATATCACTGCAGTCGGCCAGGGTGACATCCTCTTTGAACTCTGCCCGCCGGAGTACACTTCCTATGAGGACCTGCAGCTGGGCATGCAGTCCTTCAACATGTATCTCATTGGCGGCGAAGGTCTGGAACTGGATTTCCCCGACCCCCTGATTTATGCAGAGAACCGCGAGTGGGCCAGAGTTCCTTACAGCAGCCTCTACGGACTCAGCTACTACAGCAATAGCCGC
>JAHEFU010000055.1:0-5849 GCA_024645305.1 Planctomycetales bacterium | reverse complement strand
CCGGACTGATACGGCAACATCGGCTCAGGCCTGCTTGATAAATTATTTGTCTCATTCAGGTATTCAACTGCAAACCGGTGATATCATATAGGTGATATCACAATTGCCTGTCTGAGGTGCTAAGATGCCACGCTGCATACCGGAGCCCTACCGGATCAAGATGGTGGAACCCCTGCGCATGACCACGCGGGAACACCGCGCGGCCTGCCTGGAGAAGGCGGGTTACAACACCTTCCTGCTGCACAGTGATGATGTCTTCATTGATCTGCTGACGGACAGCGGTACATCCGCGATGAGTGACCGCCAGTGGGGCGCCCTGATGGTGGGCGACGAAGCCTATGCCGGCAGCCGCAGCTTTGACCACATGCGCGAGTCCATCGAGGATGTGATGGGCTACGCACTGGTGATCCCGACACACCAGGGCAGGGGGGCCGAGCACCTCTTCTTCCAGAATTTCGTGCAGCCCGGTGACATCATCCCGATGAACATGTACTTCACCACCACGCGGGCGCATCTTGAGCTGGCCGGTGGTGAATTCCGTGACGTCATCTGTGATGAGGCGCATGACACCAGCTCGGACTTCCGCTGGAAGGGAAATGTCGACATTGAGAAGCTCGACGGTCTGGTGGAGCAGTACGGCAGTGAGCGCGTCCGCGCCATCAGCGTGGCACCGGATGTCAACATGGCCGGCGGCCAGCCCTTTAGCTTGCAGAATCTGCGGGAGGTCCGGGCCTATTGCAGCGGACATGGCATCAAGGTTTTCCTTGATATTACGCGAATTGCGGAGAACGCCTGGTTCATCAGGCACAACGAAGCAGGATTCGCGGACTGGAGCATAAAAGAGATCATCCGAGAGATCTGCTCCAACTCGGACGGAGCCTGGATGAGCTCCAAGAAGGATGGTCTCGTGAATATGGGAGGCTTCCTGGCAATGCAGCCCTGGGAGGATGAGCTCTTCCAGCGATGCCGCAGCCAGGTCGTCGTCTATGAGGGCCTGCACACCTACGGGGGCATGAGCGGCCGGGACATGGAGTCCCTGGCGGTCGGCCTCCGCGAGGTGTGTGAAGATTCCTATCTCTCATGCCGCCACAGCCAGATTGAGCTGCTGCACGGGCTGCTCGCGCGTGCAGGCGTGCCAGTGGTCAATCCCTGTGGCGGTCATGGGGTGTTCCTCGATGCGCGCGCCTTCCTGCCGCATATCGACCAGGACCATTACCCCGCCCAGGCGCTGGCGGCGGAGATCTTCCTGGAGTGCGGTGTGCGCACGATGGAGCGTGGCAACGTTTCCGCCGGACGGGACCCCGAAACCGGCCTGAATCGTCGGCCCAAGCTGGAGCTGGTCAGACTGGCCATCCCGCGCCGTGTATACACGGAAAGCCATCTCGAATACACAGCTGAGGGGATCATCGACGTGTACCACAGGCGGCATGCCGTGCGCGGGCTGGACATCATCAGTGAACCCGCGGTGCTGCGCTTCTTCCAGTCGCGCTTCAGCCAGCACACGGAAACCCTGCCCGTGGTGGACAGTGAGCACCACCTGGCCGTCCCGCCTCCGCATTACTGGTAGGGCCTGGACGGATCCGCATTATGCAATCACGCAATAGCGTGATGGAGTTGCGCGACGCTTCCATGGGCAATGAGTGTGGAGCAATGATCCCTTCACGCGCTGTAGGGCCTTTGCTGCGATTCTGGCTGCACGACAACGCTGTTCCAGTAGCAATGGGAGGAGGTAGCCTCCATGCCGGTCTGGCTCATTCCTCACTCTTCATTACTGATTGTCCATAAACATTTGTATAGCATATCTGTTATACTAAACGGGTGTTTACAGGAAGGGCGAAGCGCTCATCCCCCGGGGCAGGGCGGGGCTGAGCGATGCATCTCGATGCGCGCAGCTGGTACAGCTTCCATGACGGGGTCAGTGCCCCGGCGGATCTCTGCGCGCAGGCTGCCGAGCTGGGCTTCGAAAGTCTGGGGATGGCCGACACCGATGGCTGCTACGGCCTGCTGCACTTCCACCGCGCTGCCCTGAAACTCGGCATCCACCCTGTGCTCGGCATCAGCCTGACGGATCCGCAGGAGCTCTCCAGCCAGAAGGGCCGCCGTTCACTGGAGGCCGGGATCGCCGATCCGACATCCTCCGCTACACTCGTGCTCGCCCGCGACCGCGAGGGTTATGGCGAGTTGTGCCGACTGACGACACTCAGGCAGCTCGACGGACAGTTCGACCTGCTCCGTGCCCTGCTCGGCAACACACAGCGCTGCTACATCATCACGGACCGCGCGGAACTCCTGCGCAAACTGGTCCCCCGCCTCGGTCCGAACCGCGTCTTCATGCGTCTGGTCCCGGACTACGGGGAGCAGCACCGCAGCCGCCAGATCCGCCAGCTCAAGCTGGCCCGTGAGCTGAAGCTGCATCCCGTGGCCTGCACAGACGTGCACTTCCTGCGCCCGCAGGACCAGGCCGTGCACCAAGTGCTGCGGGCCATCGGCCAGAACAGCTCAATGGAGGATGCCCGGGGTGTGCGCAGGAGCCAGCACTACCTCAGTGCGCCGACGGAACTCTCCGGCTACTACTACGACTGCCCGCAGGCGCTGGACAACGCGCGCAAGCTGGCCATGGCCTGCAACGTGGAGTTCGAGTACGGCAAGTGGCTCTTCCCGCACTACGAGCTGCCCGGGGGAGGGGACCCGGCCCGCGCGCTGCATGGCCTGTGTCGCCGCAGCCTTGCGATCAGGTTCGGCAGCCCGCATGAGGAGTACCTGGCCCGGCTCGAGATGGAACTGGGGGCCATCGACAGGCTGGGTTACACCAGTTACTTCCTCGCTGTCTATGACATCGTGCGCGAATCCCGCCGCCGGCGCATCCCCTGCCTGGGGCGCGGCAGCGCTGCCAACTCGCTCGTCAGCTGGCTTTTGGGCCTGACCCCCGTGGACCCGATCCGCTACGACATGTACTTCGAACGTTTCCTCAACCCGGCGCGCAAATCCCCGCCGGACATTGACATCGATTTCAACTGGCGGCGGCGCGATGAGATCGTGCAGTACGTCTATGACCGCTGGGGCCCTGAGCGTGTTGCCATGATCAGCACGCACGTGACCTTCCGCGCACGCAGTGCCCTGCGTGAGGTTGCCAAGGTATACGGACTCGGTGACCGCGAGATCAGCACCATCAGCCGCTTCATGCCCAACATCCGCGCCTCGGGGCTGGACAGTGTGCTGCGGGACTTCCCGGAGATGCGCGGCGTGGACCTGCACAGTGAGCCCTACTGCCACGTACTGCCGCTGGCAACACGTCTGGCCGGCCGGCCGCGGCATCTGGGCATCCACTGCGGGGGGATCGTGATCGCGCCCACACAGGTCGACTACTACACGGGCCTGCAGCGCGCGGCCAAGGGCTTCGTTGTCACACAGTACGACATGCACCCGATCGAGGCCGTCGGCCTGATCAAGATCGACCTGCTGGGCAACCGCAGCCTCGGGGTGCTGGAGGACACGCTGGCAACGCTCAGGGAGCAGGGGCTGAAGCCGGACCTGAGCGACCATGAGAAAGTCTCGCAGGACCCTGCCACCAATGCGCTGGTGCAGCACGGTGAGACCATCGGTTGCTTCTACATCGAGAGTCCGGCGATGCGCCAGCTGCTGAAGCGGCTCGGGGTGCGCGACTTCCTCGGCCTGACGGCGGCCTCCAGTGTGATCCGGCCCGGCGTGGCGGAGAGCGGGATGATGCAGGAGTACATCCGCCGCGTGAACGGCCAGCGCCACGAATTGCCGACGCATCCGAAGATGATCGAGATCATGCCGGAGACCCATGGGGTGATGATCTACCAGGAGGATGTGATCCGGGTGGCACATGAGCTGGCCGGGTTGTCACGCAGCGATGCCGACCTGATGCGCCGCGTGATGAGCAAGCCGCACCGCCATGACGGGATGCTGGCGCTCGGGGAGAAGTTCGTCAGCGGCTGCGAGGCCCGCGGGCTGGACACGTCGAGTGCGCTGGAGATCTGGCGGCAGCTGGCCAGCTTCAGCGGCTACAGCTTCTGCAAGGCGCATTCGGCGAGCTTCGCCACGCTGAGCTACCAGGTGGCCTGGCTCAAGGCGCACTACCCGGCGCAGTTCATGGCGGCGGTGCTTGACAACGGCGGGGGCTTCTACGGCGCACGGGCCTACATCAGCGAGTGCGAGCGCCTCGGCCTGCGCATCCTGCCCCCGGATGCCAACCACAGCGGGCTGCATTACAGGGCTGAGTTTGGAGTGCGGAGTGGGGAGGGGGAGGCCCGGCGCAAGCCGGGCGATGGAGGTCCGGAGCAATCCGGACAACAGGCTTTGTCAACCACAGAGCCACAGAGGGCGCAGAGTCATTCTGCTCATCCCTCATCCCACATCCCACATCCCTCGTCTGCTCATCCCTCATCCCGCATCCCGCATCCCGCGTCCCACATCCCGCATCCCTCGTCTGCTCCTGCCTCCTCACTCCTGCCTCTTCACTCTTCCGCAATCCGCTTGCCCCTCGTTGTCATCAAGGGCCTGCCGGTTGCCATCACCGAGCGGATCGTGAAGCAGCGTGACCATGGTCCCTATCGCAGCCTGCCGGACTTCATCCGCCGTTGCGGGCCCTCGCAGTCCGAGCTGCAGCTGCTGATCATGGCCGGCGCACTGGACAGCCTCGGGATGAACCGCCCCGAACTGCACTGGCTGGCCCAGCAGGAGAGGAAAGCAGGATTGAGGCACTCGACGCTGAAGCGTCGTCGCGGTGTGGAGGTTGGAGTGGGGAGTGGGGAGGAAGAAAGCCCTCCAAACTCCAAACTCCAAACTCCAACCTCACTTTTGCCATTTGATGAATCGGAGCGCATGGCGGAATTCCGTGAGCGCATGGCCGGACGGCTTGACGACTATGACGAACTGAAGCTTTGTGCGCTGGAGCTGAAGCACTACGGCATGCTTGCACGCCGCCATCCGCTCAGCCTGTACCAGAATCTCGTCAGCGGCCTGGTGGATGCTTGCGAGATGCCGCGCTATGCCGGGCGCTGGGTGCGGATGCTCGGCTGGTGCATCGCCACCAAGCGCGTGGACATCTCACGGCGCAGGCAGGTGCAGGACATGATCGAGCTGCAGGCAGCCAACCACGATGAGCCGGAGCAGTATGGCGATGACGATGAGGAGGGCGGGAGCGGCTTTGGCAGCGGGGATGACGACTACGAGCTGAATGACACGGCGGCGGAGCTGGGCCTTGTCAGGCGGGGAGGGCAGACCGACGACTGGGGCGTGGGCCGCGGGGAGGTCCGGAGCAATCCGGACAATGGAGCTGCTAAGCAAGCCGCACAAGGGAATATTGAACCACAGAGAACACAGAGTTCACAGAGTGGCAAGGGCCCCGAAACCCGGAACCGGACACCCGCAACCTCCGCTCATCCCTCATCCCGCAGTCCTCATCCCGCATCGCCTGCCCGCAATGCGGGCAGCGATGCTCACACCATGGGCGGGTTCGTAGGCCCTGGCAACTCCATGAAGTTCATGAGCATGGAGGACCTGACGGGCACCTTCGAGTGCACCCTGCGCGCGGATAAGTACGCGAAGTACGCCCCGCTCACGCGCTACAACGGGCCCTTCCTGATCACCGGCAAGGTGGAGGAGCAGTTCGGTACCTGCAATCTGTCAATCCACGAACTGAAGCTTCTGCGCCTTGACGAACTGGACCGCCTGGTTGCTGACGACGGCTCCCGCCGCAAGGGCAGCAAGCCGGCGAGCTACACGGTTTGATCAGCCGCCGGATGGAGCGGCGGAGCAGTTGGCACAACTTACAGAATGGGGTGTGTGGACTTGCCTGCTTAAGGTGCGTCCAGCACCAGCCT